>CAZKSD010000008.1:0-27026 GCA_964555315.1 uncultured Dechloromonas sp. | reverse complement strand
CCGTCGACCCGGACTGGGTGAGCGAGGCGATGGCTTTGACTTCGAGGTGATGGGCCGTCCAGATCGCCGCCATGGCAATCGACTGGTCGATGCGGGTAAACACCCGATCGAGGAACTGGCTGTCCAGCGTCACTTCGGCGGAACGCTCGGCCTCGACGCAGATGCTCGCCATCGATTCGACGGTCGCGACCGGGTACTGGCCGCTGGCGGTTTCGGCGGAGAGCATCACCGCATCGGTGCCGTCGAGCACGGCATTGGCGACATCCGAGACTTCGGCGCGGGTCGGTACCGGCGAGACGATCATCGATTCCATCATCTGCGTGGCGGTGATGGTCAACTTGTTCTTGTCGCGCGCCATGCGGATCATTCTCTTCTGCAGGGCGGGAACGGCGGCGTCGCCGACTTCGACGGCGAGGTCGCCACGGGCCACCATGATGCCGTCGGAGGCATCGAGGATTTCGGCCAGATTGGTGATCGCCTCGACACGTTCGACTTTGGCGATCAGCAAGGCCTGGCAGCCGGCGGCGCGCAGCAACTGGCGCGCCATGTACATGTCGCCCGAGCTCTTCGGGAAGGAGACGGCAACGAAATCGACGCCGATCAGCGCGGCGGTCTTGATGTCTTCCATGTCCTTGGCGGTCAGCGCCGGCGCGCTCAGGCCGCCGCCCTGGCGATTGATCCCCTTGTTGTTGGAAAGCTCGCCGCCGACCAGGACCTTGGTATGGATTTCGGGACCGCGCACCCCGGTGACCTCAAGCTTCAGACGGCCGTCGTCGAGCAGCAGGATGTCGCCGATCCGGACGTCTTTCGGGAGGTCGAGGTAATCGAGTCCGACCCGCTCCTGGTTGCCCGTGCCGCACTTGGCGTCGAGGATGAAGGGCGCGCCGGCGACCAGCAGAATCTTGCCGTTCTCGAATTTGCCGATGCGAATCTTCGGTCCCTGCAGGTCGCCGAGAATGCCGACCGTGCGTCCGAGACGGGCGGCGATTTCGCGGACGCTGGTGGCGCGCTCCAGATGGTCCCCCGAGGTGCCGTGCGAGAAATTCAGGCGCACGACGTCGATGCCGGCTTGCACCAGGCGTTCGAGCACCTCCGTTGATGATGAAGCGGGGCCCAGCGTGGCGACGATTTTGGTGTGGCGTGACATGTTTGGTTTCTCTGTTGATGGTTTGATTCCTGCCTGTTCCGGTTCGTCGACCGCAGCAATGCCGCGGTCGACCCGTCCCGCGGGCCTATTTTGCCGCAGGCCCGCCGAGCACGGCAATGGCCGGCAGGGTCCGGCCTTCGGGAAATTCGCCGAAGACGCCGCCGCCGGCCGGGAAATGACCGATAGAAGTCAGGACACGAGCGCCCGGGCCGTTGCCATGACGTTGGCAACGCTGAAGCCGAACACGTCGAAAAGCTGGCCGGCCGGTGCCGACTCGCCGAAGCGGTCGATGCCGATCACGGCGCCGTGCAGGCCGACATACTTGCGCCAGAAATCCGGATGCGCCGCCTCGATGGCGATGCGGCTGCCGCAACTGCCGAGGACGGCCGCCCGGTAATCCGCGCTCTGGCGGTCGAAGACGTTGGTGCAAGGCATCGACACGACGCGGGTGGCGATGCCTTCGCCGGCCAGCGCCGCCTGCGCATCGAGCGCGAGCTTGACCTCTGAGCCGGTGGCGATGAAGGTGATCCGTGCTGCGCCGGCGCAGTCGGACAACACGTAGCCGCCCCTGGCGATCTCGTCATCGGCGACGTTCCCGGTGACCGTCGGCAGATTCTGGCGCGACAGGGCGAGCAAAGTCGGCCCGTCTTTCCGGTCGACCGCGGCAGCCCAGGCAATCGCCGTTTCGGTCGCGTCGGCCGGGCGCCAGACATCGAGATTCGGGATGATGCGCAGGCTGGGGATGTGTTCGACCGGCTGGTGCGTCGGGCCGTCCTCGCCGAGGCCGATCGAGTCATGGGTATAGACCATGATCTGGCGCTGCTTCATCAGCGCCGCCATGCGGATGCCGTTGCGCGCGTAGTCCGAAAAGACGAGGAAGGTCGCGGTGTAGGGAAGCAGGCCGCCATGCAGCGCGATGCCGTTGGCGATGGCGGTCATGCCGAATTCGCGGACGCCGTAGTAGCAGTAGTTGCCGCCTTCGCTGCGGGTGACGCCCTTGCTGCCCTTGACCAGGGTCAGGTTGGAGCCGGCCAGGTCGGCCGAGCCGCCGAACAATTCCGGCAGGGCTGGCGCAAAGGCGGCGATGGCGTTCTGCGATGCCTTGCGGGTGGCGATGTTCTCGGCCTTTTCACGGCAGGCGGCGATGTAGGCGGCCTTGGTCGCTTCCCAGGCGGCAGGCAGTTCCCGCTTCATGACGCGGCGCTCGAATTCGGCGGCTTCGGCGGGAAAGGCAGCCTGATAGGCGTTGAAGCGGTGGCTCCAGTTCTCTTCGAAGAAAGCGCCGCGCGCCTTCCCGTTCCAGGCGGTGTACAGGTCGGACGGGATCTCGAACGGGATGTGCTGCCAGCCGATGTGCTCGCGGGCGGCAGCAATTTCGTCCTTGCCGAGCGGTGCGCCGTGGCAGTCGTGCGAACCCTGCTTGTTCGGCGAACCGCGGCCGATGGTGGTCTTGCAGCAGATCAGGCTGGGCTTGTCGGTGACCGACTTGGCGGCGAGTATGGCGAGCTCGATGGCGCCGGCGTCATGGCCGTCCACTTCGTCGATGACGTGCCAGCCGTACGCCTTGAAACGCTTTGGCGTGTTGTCGGTGAACCAGCCCTCGACGTGGCCGTCGATGGAAATGCCATTGTCGTCCCAGAAGGCGATCAGCTTGCCGAGACCGAGGGTGCCTGCGAGCGAACAGGCCTCGTGCGAGACGCCTTCCATCAGGCAGCCGTCGCCGAGAAATGCGTAAGTGTGGTGATTGACGATCTCGTGGCCGGGCCGGTTGAACTCGGCGGCCAGCACCTTCTCGGCGAGCGCCATGCCGACCGCATTGGCGATGCCCTGGCCGAGCGGACCGGTGGTCGTTTCGACGCCGACGGTGACGCCATATTCCGGGTGCCCGGCGGTCTTCGAGTGAAGCTGGCGGAAGTTCTTCAGATCGTCGATCGTCAGGTCGTAGCCGGTCAGGTGGAGGAGAGCATAAAGCAGCATCGAGCCGTGGCCGTTCGACAGCACGAAACGGTCACGGTCCGCCCATCGCGGGTTGGCCGGGTTGTGACGCAGATGTCGCCGCCACAGGACCTCGGCGATCTCGGCCATGCCCATGGGCGCCCCCGGGTGTCCGGAGTTGGCCTGCTGCACGGCATCCATGGCCAGGGCGCGGATGGCGCTGGTGATGGGGGCAAAAAGTTGCGTCTGTTGGGAGGCCATTGAGCTCATGTCGGTTGTCCGATTTCGGTGATCCGTCGCACGCCTGGCAACTTAAGGCAAAGCGCCAGAAAAAAGTCGAATTATCGTTCAAAACGCCGGATACCGGATAGTCCGGCCGGTAATTGGAGCGAACCGTTTGCCCCCGTCAGGGTCGTGGGCAGGCAGCCGCCGTGGTCAGGAACAAAGCCTTGCGCCGGAGCCGGTCCCCCGCGGCCGGCGCGATTGCCACTGTTCAAGCCGCCGGTTCGCGCGTAGGCTTGACGGTGCCGGTCGCTTGCCGGTACTGGAGACAGGCGGATGGTCGAAAATCGGGGAAAGTTTTCCGGATTGCCGGCGTGGAGCGCCACGGCGACCAGCATTCTCAACGGCTGCATTGGCGACTACCTGACCGATCGCGATAACGGACTGGCGATCGACATGGCTTTCTACGGGCGCGGCAAACCCCTGACCTTGACCTCGGACAGCCTGCGCGCCGAGTGGGGCGTGCCGACGCGCAAGCTGTGCGTGCTGCTTCATGGCCTGTGTTGTCACGAGGGCGTCTGGAACTATCCCGGCGACCCGACACGTTCCTACGGCAGCGCGCTGAGTGATGACCTTGGCTATACCCCCTTATTTCTGCGCTACAACACCGGCTTGCCGATTCCGTACAACGGCAAGTCGCTGGACATGCTGCTCGAGGAACTGCTGCCCGCCTGTCCGGAACCGGTCGACGAGATCATTCTGGTCGGCCACAGCATGGGCGGGCTGGTGATCCGGGGCGCCTGTCATTATGGCGCCGAGCGCGATGCGCCATGGGTGCGCCTGGTCAGCAGGGCTTTCTACCTCGGCACGCCGCACGAAGGCGCGATGCTGGAAAAGGTGGGGCACCTGATGACGTCGGTATTGCGGGCAGTGCCGCATCCGGTTACCGCGCTGGTCGGCGAGATCGCCGGGCGGCGCAGCCAGGGAGTCAAGGATCTGCGCAATGGTACGACGGTGCAGGCCGATGACTTCACCGGAGCCGTGCCGTGGCTGGCGAGCGCGCAGCATTACCTGATCGCCGGCACCGTGACGGAAGACCCCGGGCACCTGGCCGCGAGACTGTTCGGCGATGGCCTGGTGCACCCGCCGCAAGCCGGTGACAACGTGCGTTTGTTTCCCGGCCTGGGACATATGGATCTGGCGCACGACGAAGCCGTTTATCGCCAGATCAGAACCTGGTGCGCGAGCACCTGAAAGGAGTTTGCATGGAACTCGAAACCGTGCGCCAGATCCGTGGCGCCAAGGAACTTGTCGAAGAAGCGGTTGACGCGGCGGCATCGCGCATCGGCGAAGTGCAGCGGGTAATGACGCGCAAGCCTTACGCAGTGCTGGCGATGGTGTCGCCGGTCGCGGTGCCCGTGCGCGCCATCGAGGAGGCGCATCTGCATATCGTCGACGGCGTCTATTTCGCCATCCGCCTCGGCAACCGGTTGGCCGGCCTGATGGCGGGATATGCGCTCGACCGGCTGGAGGCGCGCGCGCGGGGCAAACCGGCGCCGTAGTTCATCCTGTCTGCCGGGTGGTCGACCACCACGATCCGGGCATGCTGCGGCCCGGCGTCAGGCCTCGCGCCATTTGATCGAGCAGCCGATCGACGGTGTCTGCACCTCCGGACCGCGCCCGGTCTCGGCAATCCGGCGCATCGCCGCGAAGAGTTCGCGCGGCGCGTCCGGCGGGTTCGGGTTGCGCCCCGAAGCGTCGAGGCGGCCGCGATACTGGAGTTCGAACCGGCTGTTGTAACCGAAGAAATCCGGTGTGCACACGGCGCCGTAGGCGCGCGCCACCGCCTGCGATTCGTCATGCAGGTAGGGGAAGGGAAAGTCCAGTTGCCTGGCCAGTTGCGCCATGTTGGCGAACGAGTCTTCCGGATAGGCGGTGGCATCGTTGCTCATGATCGCCACGCTGCCGACGCCCAGGGCAGCCAGTTCCCGGCAATCGCGCACGATGCGGTCGATGACCGCCTTGACAAAGGGACAGTGGTTGCAGATGAACATCACCAGCAGACCGTTCGGTCCCCGGCAATCGGCCAGCGTGTGGCGCCGGCCGTCGGTGCCCGGCAGGTCGAACGGAACCGCCGGAAGGCCAAAGTCGCAGGCGGGCGGGTTCAAGGCAACCATCTGTTTCCCCCGATGTTCCAATTCGCCCATAATACCACCCCATGAATCAGCCGCGCTTCTACTGCCGGGAAGTGCTCGCCCCGGGCGCCTACATCGATCTGCCGGAGCCTGTGGCACGCCACGCGGTGCGTGTTCTGCGACTTCCGCCGGGAGCGCCGGTCGTACTTTTCGACGGGCGTGCCGGCGAGTACGAGGCGCGCATCGAGCGCATCGAGAAGGATCGCGTGTTCGCCGCGCTGGGGGCATGGCGTGATGTGGAGCGCGAGTCGGGGTTGGTGGTGACGCTGATTCAGGCCGTGCAAGCCGGCGAAAAGATGGATTACACGGTGCAGAAGGCGGTGGAACTGGGGGTGACGCATATCATTCCCGTCGAAAGCCGGCGCAGCGTCACGCGCCTGACGGGAGAGCGGGCGGCGCGCCGGGTGGCGCACTGGCAGGGGGTGGCGGCCGCGGCCTGCGAGCAATGCGGGCGCAATCGGGTGCCGCAGGTTGCGCCTTTGGAGAAGCTGGAGAGTTGGCTGGCCCGGCCGTCCGGCGAGGCGCTGCGTCTGATGCTGGCGCCCGATGCCGAACAGTCGCTCGGCGATCTGCCGTCGACGAAGAACGTGGAACTGCTGATCGGCGCCGAAGGCGGGCTCGACCCGCAGGAAATCGTTGCCGCGCGTCAGGTCGGCTTTCATCTGGTACGCATGGGTCCGCGAACCCTGCGCACCGAAACGGCGGGCCTTGCCGCACTGGCGGCGATGCAGGCCCTGTGGGGTGATTTCAGGGGAGGGTAAGCGATGTTCGAATCAGCGGAGTTGGGCCACGTCATCGACAAGGAGACCTTCAAGAGGGAGGTCCCCAAGCTGCGCGCCGGGCTGCTCGATGTTCAGTACGACATGCTGGAAAAAAAGGACTTTCCGGTAGTCATCCTGATCAGCGGGGTGGATGGTAGCGGCAAGGGGGAAACCATCAACCTGCTTTATTCCTGGATGGACCCGCGGCACATCTCGACCCTGGCCTTTTCCGCGCCCAGCGACGAGGAGCGTTCGCGTCCCTACATGTGGCGCTACTGGCGGGCGCTGCCGCCGCAGGGCAAGATCGGCATCTTCGCCGGCTCGTGGTACTCGCAGCCGATTGCCGACAGCATCATGGGGACCATGGCGAGCGCCGACATGGACGAGCGTCTCGACGACATCAACCGCTTCGAGGTGATGCTGGTCAACGAGGGCGCGCTGGTGCTGAAGCTCTGGTTTCATCTGTCGAAAGACGGCCAGAAGCAGCGGCTGAAGGCGCTCGAGAAGAACCCGCGCACCGCCTGGCGCGTGACCAAGGACAGCTACGAACGGCTCAAAACCTACGACAAGCTGCAGCAGGTGGCGGGGCATGTGCTGCGCGTGACCAATACGGCACACGCGCCCTGGATCATTGTCGAGGGCACGAATGACGAATACCGTTCGCTGACTGTCGGGCGCATTGTCCTCGATGCACTGCAGCGCCGCCTCCAGCAGAAGGGTCGCCAACAGGTGCCGGTGGCGCCGCCGATCCTGCATGCGATCGACCAGAAGAACGTCCTGACCGAACTCGATCTCGGCAAGCGCCTGCTCAAGAAGGACTACGAGCGGGAACTTGCCAGGTATCAGTCCCGGTTCTTCGAACTGATGCGCGACCCGCGCTTTCTTGAAAAGCGCTCGCTGGTGGTGGTCTTCGAGGGTTCGGACGCTGCCGGGAAGGGCGGCGCCATCCGCCGCCTGGTTTCGGCAATCGACGCCCGGCAGTATCAGATCATCCCGATTGCCGCGCCAACTTCGGAAGAGCGCGTGCAGCCCTATCTCTGGCGCTTCTGGCGGCACCTGCCGCGCACCGGCCGGGTCGCGATCTTCGACCGTTCCTGGTATGGGCGCGTCCTCGTCGAGCGGGTCGAGGGATTCTGCACCGAGGCCGACTGGCTGCGGGCCTACGCCGAGATCAACGACTTCGAACACCAGTTGGCCGATGCCGGTGTGGTGGTCGTCAAGTTCTGGCTGCAAATCAGCGCCGACGAGCAGTTGCGCCGTTTCGAGGAGCGCCAGGCAATGGACTTCAAGCGCTTCAAGATCACCGACGAGGATTGGCGCAATCGGGAGAAATGGGACGACTACGTCACCGCCGTCTGCGACATGGTCGACCGCACCTCGACCGGGCTGGCGCCATGGACTCTGGTGGAGGCCAACGACAAGAATTTTGCTCGCGTCAAAGTCCTGCAGACGGTCTGTGAGAGCGTCGAGCAGGCATTGAAACGTAACCACAACAAGAAGTAGCAGCAGCGATGAGCGAAACCGCCTACGACGAGCATTTCGTTTCCTGGTTCCGGGCGGTCACGCCCTACATCAATGCCTTTCGCGGCAGGACCTTCGTCGTCGCCTTCGGCGGCAAGGCGGTGGCGAGCGAGTCCGCCAAGACGCTGGCCTACGACGTCAATCTGCTGGTCAGCCTCGGCATCAGGCTGGTTCTGGTGCATGGCGCGCGGCCGCAGATCGAGGAAGAACTGCGCGAGAAGAACCTCGAGTCGAAATATCATCGGGGCTATCGCGTTACCGATGCGAAAACCCTGGAGTGCGTTCTCGATGCCGTCGGCAGCGTCTATCTGGAGATCGAGGCCATGCTGTCGCAGGGCCTGCCCAACACGCCGATGGCCAACAGCCGCATCCGGGTCATTGGCGGCAACTTCATCACCGGGCAGCCGATCGGCGTCCTCGACGGGATCGACATGCATTACGCCGGCAAGGTGCGCAAGGTGGATGCCGAGGGCATCGACGCCCAACTGGGCCTCGGCAACATCGTGCTGCTCAATTGCGAGGGACCGTCGCCGACCGGCGAGATCTTCAACCTGCAGATGGAGGAGGCGGCCGAGGCAGTGGCCGTCGCGATCGGGGCCGACAAGCTCATTTTCCTCATCGACAGCCCGGGAGTGACCAATCCGGCAGGCGGCCTGATCGAGGAGATGACTGCCGACGGAATCGCCGACATCATCAAGCAGGGCGGCAACTGGCTGTCAGCGGACATGCGCCGTTGCCTGCCATGCGTTCTCAGGGCCAGTCGCGCCGGCGTCGGGCGGGTTCACCTGATCGGTTTCGAACAGGATGGGTCCTTGCTGCGCGAGCTGTTTACCCATGATGGCGTCGGCACGGTGGTCACGCGCGAGTCGCTCGAGCACATCCGCGAGGCCAAGCCGGACGACATCGGCGCGTTGATCGCGTTGATTGCGCCGCTGGAGGCCGAGGGCGTTCTCGTTCATCGGCCACGCGAACTCCTTGAACGCGAGATCGGGCATTTTTCCATCATCGAACACGACGGCATCATTGTCGGTTGCGCCGCCTTCTATCGCCATTCGGACGACTACGCCGAACTGGCCTGCCTGGCTGTCAGTGCCGAGCACCGCGAAGGCGGTTATGGTGAGCAGTTGATGAAACGTGTCGAGCGCCGCGCAAAAAAGGCAGGTGTCAAGAAGCTTTTCGTGCTGACCACGCGCACCGAACACTGGTTCGTCGAGCGTGGCTTCAAGCTTGCTTCGGTTGACGATTTGCCGGCGCGAAAACGTGACATGTACAACTATCAGCGCCGGTCGAAAGTCCTCTTCAAAAGCCTTTGAGGCTGGTTCAAGCTCTGGATTGAACCGTATTTGACTGCGCGTCTCTTATAATCTGAAGCCCTGCCGCCCCCTGGCAGTCGGGATGGGCTGGCAGGAGGGCTTGCCGCATCGTGCGGGCAGGAGTGACAAGCGATCGACGCGTCACGTTGATGGAAGGGGACAGCGCCTTGCCCGGATTGGCATGACGCCATTCCGGTTGTTCCCGCTCCGGGGGCGTGTTGGAACTTGAGGAAGGACGGTTGGCGCTCCTGGCGCCAATCGAGTCTTTTTGGGTGACTTGAAGGAGGATACTGACAATGTTCGAATCGGCAATACTGGGACACAAGATCGACAAGGAAACGTTCAAGGTCGAGGTACCCAAGCTGCGCGCGGCGCTGCTCGAAGCACAGGATAAATTGCGCGAAGACGGCACCTTTCCGGTCATCATCCTGATCAGCGGCGTCGACGGATCGGGCAAGGGCGACACCATCAACACCCTCTACGAGTGGATGGATCCGCGCTACATGTCCACCCGCACCTTTTCCGCGCCAACGCAGGAAGAGCGGCAGCGTCCGTCGATGTGGCGTTTCTGGCGAGCGCTGCCGAAGAAGGGGCGAATCGGAATTGCCGCCGGTTCATGGTATTCGTGGCCGGTCGCCGATCGCATTGCCGGTGACCTTTCGCGCTCCGATTTTGACCAGCGTATGGATGAACTCAACCGCTTCGAGGAGATGCTGGTCAACGAGGGCGCGTTGGTGCTCAAGTTCTGGATCCATCTCTCGAAGAACGGGCAGCGCGAGCGCCTGGCGGCGATCGAAGCCAACCCGCTGACCCGCTGGCGGGTGACCAAGGCGAGTTGGGACCGGCTGAAGACCTACGACAAGATGCTCGAGGTGGCCGGGCATCTGCTGCGCACCACAAGCACGCCTTGGGCGCCCTGGATCATCGTCGAGGGAACCGACGATCGCTACCGGTCACTGACCGTCGGTAGGACAATCCTCGAATCGCTTCAGAAGCGGCTGGCCGACAAGCGAGCGCAGACTTCCCCGGTGGCGCCACCGTTCTCTCCCCGATTTGACAGTCTCGACGTGCTGAGTTCCCTGGACATGACGCAAAGTCTGGCGAAGAAGGACTACGAGACCGAACTCGCGACCTGGCAGGGGCGTCTGGCGGAACTGATGCGCCATCCCGAGTTCAGGAAACGTGCGCTGATTCTCGCGTTTGAAGGTTCGGACGCGGCGGGCAAGGGCGGCGCCATCCGGCGGGTGATGTCGGCGATGGACGCGCGGCAATACCAGATCATCCCGATCGCGGCGCCGAACGAGGAGGAGCGGGCGCGCCCCTATCTGTGGCGATTCTGGCGCCACATGCCGCGCCTCGGGCGGGTGACCATTTTCGACCGTACCTGGTACGGTCGGGTGCTTGTCGAACGGGTCGAGGGATTCTGCAGCCAGGCCGACTGGCTCCGCGCCTACGCTGAAATCAACGACTTCGAGCATGACATCTGGCATGCTGGCGGCATCATCGTCAAGTTCTGGCTGCAAATCAGTGACGAGGAGCAGCTCAGACGCTTCGAGGACCGAGCCCAGGTCGAGCACAAGCGCTTCAAGATCACCGAGGAAGACTGGCGCAATCGCGAAAAGGCCGGGGCATATCACGAGGCGGTCTGCGATATGGTCGATCGCACCAGTACGGGCACCGCACCGTGGACGATCGTCGAATCGAATGACAAGTACTTTGCCCGGGTCAAGGTCCTGCGAACGATCTGCGAACGCCTGGAGAAGGAGCTCAAGATCGACCTGGCCAAGGAGCCGAGGACGGTGATCACCAGAGATGCCAAGGACGCGCCGGTCAAGGACGCGAACGCCAAGGAGGCCGCGAAGGTGAAGGAGGCCGCGAAGGTGAAGGTCGGTCAGGGCAGACCGTCGAAGGCGCAACTGGCCAGGGAGCAGAGGGCCGCGAAGGCAAGGGCTGTCAAGGAAGCAAAGGACCGCAAGCAAGCTGAAAAGAGTGGCAAGGAGACCGAAAAGGCCTCCATCCCGGCGTGAGTGCCCTGCGCACCGGGCTCGGCTCAGGCCGTCGCCCGGTCCCGGCCGGGGGCACCCGGCGGATGCGCGACTGCCGGTCATGACAAGGGGCGACCGGGAAATATCCCGGTCGCGGAGATGCGCGGTTAGAAGATTTCGGGTATGAAGGTCTGGTCCGATATCGGCGGGCGCACGTAGCCGTGGTCTTCCTGGCGCGGCGGCAGTTCGATGCGTTCCGGCGTGAGATCCTCGTAGTCGATCAGGCTTAGCAGGTGGGTCATGACATTCAGGCGCGCACGCTCCTTGTCATCGCCGTGCACCACGTACCAGGGCGCCTGCTTGATGTCGGTGTGGGCGAACATCTCGTCCTTCGCCTTCGAATACTCGACCCAGCGCGCGCGCGACTGGAGATCCATCGGGCTCAGCTTCCAGTGCTTGGTCGGGTGGTAGATGCGCTTGCGGAAGCGGCGCTCCTGCTCGTCGTTGCTGATCGAGAACCAGTACTTGATCAGGATGATGCCGCTGCGCACCAGCATGCGCTCGAATTCGGGGCAGCTGCGCAGAAACTCGCTGTGCTCCTCGGGCGTGCAGAAGCCCATCACCTTCTCGACGCCGGCGCGGTTGTACCAACTGCGGTCCATGAGGACCATCTCGCCCGCCGCCGGCAGGTGCAGCACGTAGCGCTGGAAGTACCACTGGCTCTGCTCGCGCTCGGTCGGTGCCGGCAGTGCCACGACCTTGGTGACGCGCGGACTCAGGCTCTCGGTGATGCGCTTGATGCAGCCGCCCTTGCCAGCCGCATCCCGTCCCTCGAAGATCACGACAACCTTGAGCTTCTTGAACTTGATCCACTCCTGGAGCTTGACCATTTCCACCTGCAGGCCGGCGATCGCCCGTTCATATTCGTCGGGCTTCATGCGCTTGTGCTTCTGGGCGACCTCTTCGGTTACCTCCTCGCCGCTGCCCCGGCTGGGAAACTGCGCAGCTTCCTTGCGCGATGCCTTGATCGCCTTGACCGCGTCCTCGGCTGCCTTCGTGAGCGCCACCTTGGCCTTCACGGCGCCATGCGACGCCTTGGCAAGGGCCTCCTTGTCCTTCGCGGTCGGCGCTTCCTTCTTTGGCGCCGCCGGCTTCGCGGCGGCCGTCGCCGCTGGCTTGGCCGCCCTCGGCGTTGCGGCTTGTTTCGTCTCTGCGGCTACTGGGGGGTTCGAACCCCCGGTGGCCGTTTCCACCTTGGTGACCTCAGGGGTAGCTTTCTCGCTTTCGGTTGCCATTTTTTCCCTCCGTTCTAAGTTAGCGACCGAGCATTATGAAGCAAATTCCGATCTGTGTACCTGAAAACTGTCCCCGGCCTGTATCCGGTCGGCGCCGAACCGCCGGTGCGGCGAGAGCCGCCGGTGGCGCGTTGAATCGAGAAGCGGGAGAGAAGGCCGTGACGGGCCGCCACGATGGCAGGTCTAGCCGGCCGGCCGGCTTTCGGTCAGAATGAACCCCGGAGGTCGGGATCTCGTCGCGCAACGCGGCCAGTCGCCAGCGGTTGACGAAGATGACCCTCTGTTGGGCAGGCGGACGAATCGCGGGGCCTGCAAACGAATTCATGATTCACGCGCAGTCAGCTACGGAGTTTCAGATGGCACGAACCATCAATTGCATCAAGCTCGGCCGGGAGGCCGAAGGTCTGGATTTGCCGCCCTATCCGGGCGCGCTCGGCCAGCGAATTTTCGAGAATGTCTCGAAGGAGGCGTGGCAGCAATGGATCAGGCTGCAGACCATGCTCATCAACGAGAACCGGCTCAACCTGATGGATGCCCGTCACCGCAAGTACCTCGCGGAACAGGTGGAGAAGCACTTCTTCGGGGACGGGGCCGACCGGATTCAGGGTTACGTGCCGCCGCCGGCCTGAGGGCAGAAATGGTCGGGAAGATCCCGCCACGGCGGGATTTTTGGCTTTGAGAATTGGCCTTTTCGGACCGTCGACCGCAACAGGCTGTTCGGCGTTGCCTCAGAAAATGGTCTTGACCCCCTCGGCGGTACCGAGGAGCAGCATGTCGGCCGGACGGATGGCGAACAGGCCGTTGGTGACGACGCCGGGGAGCTGGTTGATTTTTTCCTCCATGGCCTTGGGGTCGATAATGACGAGACCCTTGACGTCGACAATGACGTTGCCATTGTCGGTGACGAAACCCTCGCGCAGTACCGGATTGCCCCCCAGTTTGGTAAGTTCGCGGGCGACATAGGCGCGCGCCATCGGGATGACCTCGACCGGCAGGGGAAACCTGCCCATCGTCTCCACCACCTTCGAACCGTCGGCAATGCAGATGAACTTCCGCGCGACCGCCGCGACGATCTTTTCCCGCGTCAGTGCGCCGCCGCCGCCCTTGATCATGTTCAGGTCGCCATCGATTTCATCGGCACCGTCGACGTAGAACGGAAGATCGACGACGTCATTCAGATCGAATACGGCAATGCCATGGCCTTCGAGTCGCCGTTTGGTGGCTTCCGAACTGGCGACCGCGCCCTTGAAGCGCGCACGGAATGGGGCGAGGGCATCGATGAAGCAGTTCGCCGTCGATCCGGTGCCAACGCCGATGATGCTGCCTTCCGGGGAATTCTCGGCGACATGGCCGGCTGCCGCCTGTCCAACCGCAATCTTGAGTTCGTCCTGGGTCATGTCGTGTCTCATTTTGGGAAGTCATGGGCATTTTACCTGTCAATACGTCACACCCTTTGCATTTGAAATTGCTAACATGCGGATTACGAATTTTCCCTGAGGAGAGAGGCAGATGTCTGAAGAACTGAAACCCGCGACCCCCGCAGCCGAGCCTGCTGCAGTAGACAATCCTGCTGTTGCCGCTCAGCCTGCCGTTGCGGCCAAACCTGCCGTTGCGGCCAAACCTGCAACAGCCGCAAAGCCGGCAACTGCAGCGCTGAAACCCAGGGTCGCGAAAGCGCCGGCGGTTGCAAAATCGTCCGCACCGGCCGAGAGCAAGCTGGACGAGACGAAGGCGCAGAACCAGCAGGCGCTGTCTGACGCGCTGGCAAAGGTCAGAGCTGCGAAGATTTCCCAGCCGCTCGGGAAGCCGGCGCCGGCTGGCGCTGCGAAGGCTGCCGGGTCTACCGAGCCTGGCTCTGCCGAGGCCAAGGTGAGCAAGAAGGCCGCCAAGCAAGCCGCGAAGCGGTCGGCGAAGCAGGCAAAGCTGGCCGCGAAGGTGGCCAAGAAGGAAGCCAGGCGGGCGGCGAAGGTGGTAAAGAAGGAAGCCAAGCGGGCGGCGAAAGCCGCGAAAAAGGAAGCCAGACGGGCGAAGAAGGCGACCAAGCAGGCCTAGCAGGTTCCCATGACGTTGGCTGCCTGACGCCGAAGGACGGCGAGGATTCTCGCGGCAGCGTCAGGCCGGGTGAATTGCTGCACGGTGCGATTGATCGTCCGGGAAGCCCGGAAGGGAGATTGCGCCGGCGCGGCTGCGACGGGCTCCGTGGCGGCTCGAAGACCGACACGGTAAGGGAGGCGGGACGCCTCGTTGCAGTCGTCCCCGCGGCTGGCGGACCGTCCGTTGCGCCAACGGTCCTGATTCTGCAATGTGGGCGATCCGGTCACCGAATCTTGTCGACCGTGATCGATCTCACAGAATTCCTGGCGGCTTGATGGGAGAATGCCTCCCATGAGTTCGCTTCGCACCGCTTTGTTCTGGATTGCTGCAGTTGTCCTTCCGGGCGGATTGCTGCTGCTTGTGCCCGTGGCAATTCGGGCGGCCCGCCGGATTTGCGCGAAGCTGAACTGAACCGACTCTGAACGCGAGAGCCGCCGCGATCGATGGCCGAGTGCCCGCATGACCGCTTGGCGCCAGTCGTCAGGCAGTTGCCTTCGGAGTGACAGCGGGCTTCCAGCCGGCTCCGGGACGCGGAACATACCCGGCATCCGCCACTGAAGCCTGATCGATCTGGCGCAGCCGTGCTGTTATTTCAGCGGTTTGCACGCAGAAGCCGAACACGGTCCCTTTGCCCAAACGAGAGCGGCACGATATCCGAGAGCCAAGGGCCTGTGCCAGTCGTTTGGCGATGGGAAGACCGAGTCCAAGACCTTTCGCATTGTCGCGCTCTGGATTCCCGATCTGAAAGTATTCATCGAAGATCAGTTCGAGGTGCTCCGGCGCGATGCCGATGCCGGTATCCCACACCTGGATCAAGGCATGGTCGCCGCGGCGCCGGACTCCGATCAGGACGCCTCCGGTCCGTGCGTACTTGAATGCATTGTCGATCAGGTTCCGCAGGAGATTCAGTAGCAGCCGAAGGTCGGTGAGAAGCAGGAGCTCTTTCTCCGGAAAGAAGAATTTGAGGCGCAAACGCCTTGCCAGCGCCAGTGGCGCGAATTCCATCTCGATACTCCGGAATATTTCCTCGGCACGAAGTGGTTTCAGGCTTGGTTGAGCTCCTCCGGAATCAAGCCTTGAGAACTCGATCAACTCGGTCAGAATGTCCGAGAGGCTCTGAGCCGACCGGGACAGGCAGTCGACAATTCGCTTCTGTTCCGTGTCCAGATCGGTCTTGCTCAAGGCCTCCTGGAACAGGTTGATTGCCAGGATCGGTTGCCGCAAGTCATGGCTGGCAGCGGCAAGAAAGCGCGATTTCGCGCGGTTGGCCCTTTCCGATTCGTCGCGCGCCTGCGCAAGTTGCGTGAGCACCTTCTCTTTCTCGGTGAGATCGCGACCCATCGCCAGATAGCGGTCACCCGGCAGGCGCTGGACAACCAGATCGAGCGGACTTGACGAGCCGTCGGAACTGCGCAGCAGCCAGCGTTGTTCCACAATTTCACCCGCGTCGCACCTGGCCAGTTCCCGTGCGATGTGCGGAGCCTCTTCCCGGGTCACGAGGTCGACGTTGCGCAAGCGCAGCATCTCGTCGCGAGTGTACTTGGCGAGACGACACGCCTCGGCATTCACGTCAAGCAGGTTGCCCTGCAGATCACTGACAAAAATCGCCTCGCTGGCGCTTTCGAAGATCTGCCGGGCCAATTGCATCCGCGCTTCGATGCCCCTTCGTTCCGTGATGTCGCGCACGATCGCCCACATTGCTTCCGGCTGGCTGTTCTTGTCGCGCAGGAGGAAGGTTCGCAGTTCCACCGGAAACACGGTGCCATCCTTGCGGATGTATTCCTTCTCGTAGACTGCCGAGTGGCCATGGGGAATGATCTGCTCGGCGATGATCCGTGCCTCGAACTCATGCCATCTTGCCGGCGTGAGATCGACGTAGGTCAGACTTTCCAGTTCGTCCGAAGAATAGCCGAGCATCGCCTCGTAGGATGGATTGCAGTCCCGTATGCGGCCCGACATGTCGACCAGAACGAAGGCATCGAACATGCTCTCGTGGAGACGGCGGTAGCGCTCTTCGCTTGCCTTCAGGCCCTCCTCGACGATCTGCCGTTCCGTGATGTCGGTGCTGACGCCGACCATGGCGACCGGCCTGCCGGACTCGTCGCGAACCAGTCTGGTGCGCAGGTCGATGAGCATCGGCGAGCCATCCGCCCGGTAATTGACGACCTTGCCGCTCCAGGCGCCGAAGCGGCGGGTCGCCTCGGCAATCTCGTCCTGCGTCGCATCGGCCTGCGGGCCGTCGCCATAGACGGATACGTGGCGGCCGAGCCGGTTCTCCTTCGGCGAAGCGAGCGCCTCGACTTCCGTCCTGTTGACATAGGTCACATTGCCCGCAAGGTCGGTGACCGTCACCTGCTCCTGGATCTGATCGAGCACGAGCGCTAGCAGCCGCAATCTGTCCTCGAGTTCCTTGCGTTCGGTGATGACGTCAAAGACGGCAACGAAGTGCTCTGGCTTCGGAGAATAGGCCTGAACCGCAAACCAGGCTTGGAGCGATTCGACAAATGTCTCGAATATCTCCGGTTTGCCGCCCACAGCGACACGTGCGCAGATCTCGAATAGCTGCGGGTCGGCGTCCCGGATGCCGGGAATGACTTCACTGACGCGCTTGCCGCAGACGGGACCGAGTCCTGTCTGTTCGTGGAAGGCCGGATTCGTGTACAGGTAGATGAAGTCGGATGGTGCGCCATCCTCGAACAGCATTCGGCAATAGGCGACACCGTTAAGCATGTTTTCGACAATGCTCGGGAGAGAATCGTCCTCGGCGTCGCGCAAGAAATCGGCCTCGGCTTCCTCGCGGAATGGCGTGGAGGAATGCATTCCAGGAAAATGCTACATCCGGGCCGGAGAGAACGAAGCCATCCCGAAGGATGGCTTCATGCTTGCGCTGCCGTCTGACTTCATCGCCTACGCGGTTGTCTTCGGAGTGACCCCGGGCTTCCTGCCGGGGGCGGGACGCGGGATATACCCGGCAATCCGGCACTGGAAGCCTTCCACGGGCTTGCCGTTGGTGTAGCTGGTTACGCTGCAACTGGAAATATCGCCCTGCGCCGACAGTTCGGAAAGGGAGGTCCGCACATCATCCAGGGAAATGCCGGTTGCCGCCGCGATCTCAAGGTCAAGCAGTTGGCCGTGTTTCTTCAGGTACTCATAAACCTCGGTAGTGTGCATTTGAAATCCTTTTCTGAAGGCGGTGGTGCGAGGAGCGGGAGACCGATGAACCGGCCTGCCGCTTGTGTTTCTGGTGGGCCCGCAGGGACTTGAACCCTGGACCAAAGGATTATGAGTCCTCTGCTCTGACCAACTGAGCTACAGGCCCGTCGAGCTAGTTGCCGCTGCTGTCGATGAAGCTGCGCAGCTTGTCGGAGCGGCTCGGGTGGCGCAGCTTGCGCAGGGCCTTGGCTTCGATCTGGCGGATGCGCTCGCGGGTGACGTCGAACTGCTTGCCGACTTCTTCCAGCGTATGGTCCGTGTTCATTTCGATGCCGAAGCGCATGCGCAGCACCTTGGCTTCCCGTGTCGTCAGGGTGTCGAGAATTTCCTTGGTGACGCCGCGCAGGCTGGAGTACATGGCGGCATCGGCCGGAGCCAGTGTCGCCTGATCCTCGATGAAGTCACCGAGATGCGAGTCGTCGTCGTCGCCGATCGGGGTCTCCATCGAGATCGGCTCCTTGGAGATCTTCATGATCTTGCGAATCTTTTCCTCGGGCATGTCCATCTTCTTGGCCAGCGTCGCCGGATCGGGTTCGGCGCCGGTTTCCTGCAGGATCTGGCGGCTGATCCGGTTCATCTTGTTGATCGTCTCGATCATGTGCACCGGGATGCGGATGGTGCGCGCCTGGTCGGCGATCGAGCGGGTGATCGCCTGGCGGATCCACCACGTGGCGTAGGTCGAGAACTTGTAGCCGCGGCGGTATTCGAACTTGTCCACCGCCTTCATCAGGCCGATGTTGCCTTCTTGGATCAGGTCGAGGAACTGCAGGCCGCGGTTGGTGTATTTCTTGGCGATCGAGATCACCAGGCGCAGATTGGCCTCGGTCATTTCGCGCTTGGCGCGGCGGGCCTTGGCCTCGCCGGTGGACATCTGTTTGTTGATGTCCTTGAGGTCCTTGAGCGGGATGCCGATGTGCTCCTGCAGGGCAAGCAGTTTTTTCTGTTCTTCCTTGATCGCCGGCGCGTTACGGGTCAGGATGGCGACGTAGGTCTTGGGTGCGGCCGCGATCTCGGCATCGACCCAGTCGAGATTCACTTCATTGCCCGGGAAAACCTGGATGAAGTGCACGCGCGGCATCTTGACCTTGTCGACGCAGATCTGCTGAATCTTGCGTTCCGAACTGCGGACCAGGTCAACCATGCTCCGCACGCTGTCGCAGAGTCGTTCGATCGAGCGCGAAGTGAAGCGGATGTTCATCAACTCGTCGGAAATCTGCTGCCGGACCTTGAGGTAAGTCTTGTCCTGCGAACCTTTGCCGGCGAGCGACTTCTGCATCCGCACGTGCAGCGCCGCGATGGTGGCAAAGCGCTCCAGGGCATCGGTCTTGAGCTGCAGCATCGAAGCTGATACGGCGCCGGCGCCGCCATCGCCGTCTTCGTCGGTCTCCTCTTCCTCCTCCTCGATGTCTTCGGGGAGCTCGGCGCTGGGAACACCCGCCGTCGCGTTGGGGTCGATTAGGCCGTCGACCAGTTCGTCGATGCGCATTTCATCGGCTTCGACCTTCGCCGCCATCTCGATGATGTTGGCGATCGTCGTCGGGCAGGCGGAAATCGCCTGCACCATGTGCTTGAGGCCATCCTCGATGCGCTTGGCGATCTCGATCTCGCCTTCGCGGGTCAGCAGTTCGACCGAACCCATTTCGCGCATGTACATGCGCACCGGGTCAGTTGTGCGGCCGAATTCGGAGTCGACCGTGGACAGCGCCTGTTCCGCCTGTTCCTCGACCTCCTCGTCGTCGGCCGCGACGGTCGCCGTATCCGACATCAGCAGGTCTTCAGCCGCCGGAGCCTCATCGAAGACCTGGATGCTCATGTCACTGAAGGTGGAGATGATCGTCTCGATGCTCTCCGCGTCAACGACGTCATCCGGCAGGTGGTCGTTGATTTCGGCGTAGGTGAGGAAACCTCGCTCCTTGCCCAGCTTGATCAGGTTCTTCAGACGCGTCTTGCGCGCTTCGGCGTCGAGGGGGGCGGGGGCTTCGGTCAGCGCGCCCTGGAGCAGCGCCTTCTCGGCGGCCTTCTCCTTGGCCTTGCTGACGCGAGCCTTCGAGGCTTCCTTGACGGTGTCTGTTGCCTTAGCCATGACCACGATCCATACAATTGGAGAAAACCGGAGATTTTACCATAACTTAGCTGCGATTGCCCCGGTTGCCGAGAATGTCGATATAGGCCTGTTTTTCCTCCGGTGTCAGCCCGCTGACCCCAAGCTTCTGAACCCTGGCCTGCAACTCGGAGAAAGCGCGCTTCTGGTCGCTTTCCTGCAGTTTTTCGAGTATTGCGTGAAATTCCGCTTCTGCCTCACCTTCGTCAAACGGATGGTCAAGAAGTTCCGACGCCAGGGTCTCCACCGCCGCCGCTTCCGGCCGGCCGCGAATCTGCTCGCGCAGATAGGCATAACCCGGAACATCGGGCTGGGCGGCGACGAGATCGCGCAAGAGGATGAGAAGCGGGCGCTCGGCGGTGTCCGGCAGCCGTTCCACCGGCAGGGCCCTGGCCAGCGCCGGCTTGTGCAAGATGGTGCGCAGCAGGTTGCGCGTCAGCGACGGAGCGGGGCGCCTGGCCCAGGCCGGCGCGGCGGGCGCGTAGGACTTCAGCTCGCACAGCCTCTCGACCTCGCTCTGGGCAAAGCCGCTGGCTTCGGCCAGGCGCTTGACCAGCTGCAGGCGCAGCAGCGGGGTCGGCAGCCTGAGCAGCAGCGGCTTGGCTTCGTGGATCAGTTGCGCCTTGCCTTCGGAACTGGTCAGGTCGCAGCGTTGGCCCAGTTCGCGCAACAGGAAGTCGGAAAGCGGCATGGCCTGCTTGACCAGGCGATCGAACTCATCCTTGCCATGGGCGCGGATGAAACTGTCGGGATCGTCCCCCTGCGGCAGAAAGACGAAGCCGAGGCGCTTGTTGTCGGCGAGCGCTTCCAGCGAATTTTCCAGCGCGCGCCAGGCGGCCTTGCGCCCGGCTGCGTCGCCGTCGAAGCAGAAGACGATGCGGTCGACCTGGCGCAGGAGCTTGTTCACGTGGGTCGCCGTGGTCGCCGTGCCGAGCGTCGCGACGGAATTGCCGACGCCGTTCTGGGCCAGCGCGATGACGTCCATGTAGCCTTCGGTGACGATCGCGGTGTCGGTTTCGCGCAGTGCCTGGCGGGCTTGCGGCAGGCCGAACAGTTCGCGGCCCTTCTCGAACAGCGGGGTCTCCGGCGAATTCAGGTATTTCGGCTCACCCTGGTCGATGATGCGCCCGCCGAAGGCGATGATGTCGCCCTTCTGGTTGATGATCGGGATCATCAGGCGGTCGCGGAAGCGGTCGTAGCGGCGGCCGGCGTCGTTTTCGATGACGAGCCCCGCGGCCCTGAGTTCGTCGGCGTTGTAGTCCGGGAAGACTACCTGCAGGTTCTGCCAGCCGTCCGGCGCGTAGCCCATGCCGAAGCGGGCGGCCACTCCTCCGGTCAACCCGCGTTTCCGGCAGTATTCGATGGCGCGCGGCGAGGCCTTGAGACTATCCTTGTAGTACTGCGCGGCGCGGGCCATGACGTCGATCAGGGCGCGTGTCTGGCCCGGCTTCTCGTCGCCGGAGCCGCGCTCTCGGCTTTCCGGCACCTGCATGCCGGCGCGACCGGCGAGTTCCTTGACGGCATCGATGAAGCCGATGCCCTGGTATTCCATGACGAAGCCGATTGCCGTGCCGTGCGCGCCGCAGCCGAAGCAGTGGTAGAACTGCTTGGTCGGGCTGACGGTGAACGACGGCGACTTCTCAGTGTGGAACGGGCAGCAGGCGGCGTAATTGGCCCCCGACTTCTTGAGCGGGACGTAGCTGTCCACCAGGTCGACGATGTCGACCCGCGCCAGCAGGTCCTGGATGAAGGAGTCCGGGATCACACCCGCTCAGCCGGCAAGCGCGGCCTTGACCAGTTTCGACACTTCCGCCATGTCGGCCTTGCCGGCGAGGCGCGGCTTGAGGACGGCCATCAGCCTGCCCATGTCGGCCGGGCCGGTGGCGCCGGTCTCGGCCACTGCCGCGGCGACAGCGGCGGCGGTTTCGGCGGCGCTCATCTTTTCCGGCAGGTAGGCGGCGAGGACGGCGATCTCGAATTTTTCGGCATCGGCCAGTTCCTGACGCCCGGCGGCTTCGTACTGGGTGACGCTGTCCTTGCGCTGCTTGGTCAGTTTCTCGATGACCGCGACGACGGCGGCGTCGTCGAGTTCGCCGCGCTCGTCGACTTCCTTCTGCTTGACGGCGGCGAGCAGCAGGCGGATCGCGCCCAGGCGGGCCGATTCCCTGGCCTTCATGGCCGTCTTCATGTCTTCGGTAATGCGTGTCTTGAGGCTCATTTGGCTTTTCTCAAACAAAAAAGCCGCCTGCTGAGTGGCGGGCGGCTTCCTGGGTTCACTGAACGGTCTGGATCAGTACATTTTCGGCGGCAGGGTCAGACTGCGGAGGCGCTTGTGCTGGCGCTTGACGGCGGCTGCCGCCTTGCGCTTGCGCTCGGCGGTGGGCTTTTCGTAAAACTCGCGAGCGCGCAACTCGGTCAGGAGGCCCGTCTTTTCGACAGTGCGCTTGAAGCGGCGGATCGCCACCTCGAACGGCTCGTTTTCCTTGACACGAATGTTCGGCATATAAATCACCCCCTTCCGTCAGGCGCCTGCCAGGTCAAGTAAACGGCAGTGCGCGCAAATTGATATCCGCATGTTGCGGAAAGCCAAGCAGTATACGGCAGAAATCCCTCTTGTCTCAAGTGCTAAAATGCCCGCCCATGTTGGTCCTCGGTGTCGAATCCTCCTGCGACGAGACCGGTATCGCGCTCTACGACAGCGCGGCCGGGCTGCTGTCGCACGCCTTGCACTCGCAGGTGGCGATGCACGCCGAGTACGGCGGCGTCGTCCCCGAACTGGCTTCGCGCGACCATATCCGGCGTGTCGTGCCCCTGTTGCGGTCGACCCTCGAAAATGCCGGAAAATCGCTGGCCGACATCGACGCCATCGCCTACACGCGCGGCCCGGGCCTTGCGGGTGCCTTATTGGTGGGCTGCGCCTTCGCCGAGGGGCTGGCGGTGGCGCTCGACAAGCCGACGATCCCGGTGCATCACCTCGAAGGCCATCTGCTGTCACCGCTATTGTCTGTCGATCCGCCGGCCTTCCCGTTCGTGGCGCTGCTGGTTTCCGGCGGCCACACGCAGTTGATGCGGGTGAGCGGCGTCGGCGAGTACGAGTTGCTCGGCGAAACGGTGGACGACGCCGCCGGCGAGGCTTTCGACAAGAGCGCCAAGCTGCTTGGCCTGCCTTACCCCGGTGGCGCATTGCTGTCGCAACTGGCCGAACAGGGGGCTCCCGGCGTTTATCGGCTGCCGCGCCCGATGCTGCATTCCGGCGACCTCGATTTCAGCTTTTCCGGCCTGAAGACGGCGGTGCTGACACTGGTGCGCGATCAAGGCGCCGTCTTGACGGAAGAGTTCAGGGCCAATGCGGCGCGCGCCTTCCAGGAGGCCATCGTCGACGTGCTGGTGAATAAATCGCTGAAGGCGCTCAAGCAGACCGGCCTCAAACAGTTGGTCGTGGCCGGCGGCGTCGGCGCCAACCGGCAGTTGCGGTCGACCCTCGACCAGGAGGCAAAACGCAAGCGCTTCCGCGTCCATTACCCGGAACTGGAATTCTGTACCGACAACGGCGCGATGATCGCTCTCGCCGGTTGCCTGCGTCTGCTGGCCGGTACGCCCGCCAAGCCGGCCGGCGGGTTTGCCGTCCAGCCGCGGTGGCCGCTGATGGCAATCGCCGGCACCATTGTCAAGTGAAGAAGCCCGGGTCGGGCGCGAACTACTTGTCCTTCTTGCTGCCGATCCTGGATTCCTGACCGGCCAGCAGGCGCTGCAGGTTCTGCCAGTGCTTGCCGATCAGGGCCATCGCGATGATGCCGATCACTAATATCTGCGTATTCGCCCCGTGCAGCAGCAGGAAATAGACCGGGGCCAGCGCGGCGGCGAGAATGGCGGCCAGCGAGGAATAGCGGAAGGCGATGGCGACGAACAGCCAGGTGCCGGCCACGGCCAGACCGAGTAGCGGATCGAGCCCGATCAGGACGCCGGCGCCGGTGGCGACGCCCTTGCCGCCCCTGAATTTCAGGAAGACCGGATAGAGATGGCCGAAGAACACGGCCAGCGCGACGAGCCCGATGACGCCGTCGCCGAAGCCCATGCGCTGGGCGGCATAGACCGCAACCCAGCCCTTGAGCGCATCGCCGAGCAGCGTCAGCAGCGCCGCCTTCTTGTTGCCGCTGCGCAGCACATTGGTTGCCCCGGGGTTGCCCGAGCCGTAACTGCGCGGGTCGGCCAGCCCGAACAACCGCGAGGAGATCACGGCGAAGGGAACGGAGCCGAGGAGGTAGGCGGCAAGGATGACGAAAGCCGTTTGCATGGGGGGCGGGTGTCACTGGGTTACAATCCGGGCCAATTTTACACTTTCACCACGGTCGACCGCCCAATGGACCTGATTTTCATCGACGAACTGCGCGCCGAAACCTGGATTGGCATCTATCCGCGCGAAAAGGCCATGCCGCAGACAGTCGAGATTTCGCTGCAGATCGGCGTGTCGACCGCATCGGCCGGGGCGAGCGACGATATCCGCGATACCGTCGACTACGCGGTGGTGGTTGAGCGCTTGCGCGCCGACCTGGCGGCCAGCCACTTCAACCTGCTCGAAAAGCTGGCCGAGCACATCGCCACCTGGCTGCTCGAGGAATTCGCCGTCCACCGGGTCCGCGTCTCGGTCGCCAAGCTGGGCATGATCGCGGGCGTCAAACGCGTCGGGGTGATCATCGAGCGGACTATTTGATCAGCACTGCTTGCGCGCTTTGACCTTCCGGGCCAAGCTCACCTTTAGCGCGAAAAAATGACGAAGATGATTCCAAATGACAGTGTATGACATTATATTGCGCCGACACCAATCGAAGATTGAATCTTCGATTGGCAAATATCAAAGCCCGCAGGAGCCATTCCCGCGCTTCAACCCCAGTTTCGCCAGCAATTTTTCCGGCGGGCAGAAGCCGGTAAAGCCGCTTTGCAGCAGGTTGAGGCCGACGAAGGCGGTGAAGGCGAGGAACCATTCGGAGACGAAAACGGGGCTGCCCGGCCAGCCGAGAGACAGCGAGAGCAGGACGAATGAGCCGGCCATGATGCGGATCATGCGTTCGATGGTCATTGCGGATTTTCCTTTTTGAATGCGGAGAAGTAGAGCACCGGGATCACCACCAGCGTCAGCAGAGTGGAGACCAGGATGCCGAAGATCAGGCTGATGGCCAGCCCGTTGAAGATCGGGTCGTCGAGGATGAACAGGGCGCCGAGCATGGCGGCCAGCGCGGTCAGCGCGATCGGCTTGGCGCGCACGGCGGCGGACTGGATCACCGCGTCGTGGAAGTTCATGCCGGCGGCGACCTGCTGCTTGATGAAATCGACAAGCAGGATCGAGTTGCGGACGATGATGCCGGCCAGCGCGATCATGCCGATCATCGAGGTTGCCGTGAATTGCGCGCCGAAGAGGGCGTGGCCGGGCATGACGCCGATGACGGTGAGCGGGATCGGCGCCATGATGATGAGCGGCACCAGGTAGCTGCCGAAGTGGGCGACGACCAGCAAGTAGATCAGGATCAGGCCGACGCCGTAGGCGATGCCCATGTCGCGGAAGGTTTCGTAGGTAACCTTCCATTCGCCGTCCCATTTGACGCTGTAGCCGGCGTAGGGGTCGGCCGGCTGGCGGATGAACCATTCGCCGAGCGAGCCGCCTTGCTTGAGTTCCTTGCCGATGATCTTCGCGCGCGCGTCGAACATGCCGTACAAGGGGGAGTCGAGCTTGCCGCCCATGTCGCCGACGACGTAGACCACCGGCAGCAGGTCCTTGTGGTAGATGGTTTTTTCGCGCGTCACGTCGCGCACTTCGACCAGTTCGGAGACCGGCACCAGGTGGCCGTCTTTTGAGCGCACACGCAGCTTCAGGAGGGCGTCGAGGTTCGACTGCTTTTCGGCCGGCAGGGTCACGCGCACCGGGATCTCGAACTTGGATTCGCTGTTGTGCGCCGGCGTCACGTCCTGCCCGGCCAGCCCCATGCCGACCACCTCGACGATGTCGCTCTGCGCCACGCCGAGCAGCGCGGCCTTGTTCTGCAGCACGTGCAGGACAAACTTCCGGGAATCGGCATCGATATAGTCGTCGACCGCAACCAGGTCCTTGGTTTCCGCGAAAGCCTGGCGCACCTGCTTGCCAACTGCCATCTGGCCGGCCATGTCCGGCCCGTAGATTTCGGCGACGATGGGCGAGAGCACCGGCGGCCCCGGCGGCACCTCGACGACCTTGGCGACGCCGCCGTTCTTTTTGCCGATGGCCTCGATGCGCGCGCGCAGCGCTACGGCGATCTCGTGGCTCTTGCGCGAGCGCTGGTGCTTGTCGGCCAGGTTGACCTGAATGTCGCCTTTTTCCGGCGTCGACCGCAGGTAATACTGGCGCACCAGGCCGTTGAAGTTGATCGGGCTGGCGGTGCCGGCGTAGGCCTGGTAATCGACGACGTCGCCTTCGCGCGCCAGTTCGGCGCCGATTTCGTGCAGCACGCGCGCCGTTTCCTCGACCGGCGTGCCGATCGGCATGTCGAGGACGACCTGGAATTCGCTCTTGTTGTCGAAGGGCAGCATCTTGAGGACGACCAGCTGGAAATACGCGAGCGAGACCGAGCCGAGGATCAGCAGGACGACGGCGAGGCCGAGCTTGACGCGCGCGGCGCCGCCCTTGTGCGGATCGAGGAAGGGGGTCAGTAGTTTGCGGAAGGTGCTGTCGAGCTTGGTGTCGAGCTTCGAGGCCGTGTGGCCGGCCGCGCTCGGGCCGTGCGCTTTCATCAGCTTGAGCGCCAGCCAGGGCGTGACGACGAAGGCGACGGCGAGCGAAATGGCCATCCCCATCGACGAATTGATCGGGATCGGGCTCATGTAGGGGCCCATCAGGCCGGTGACGAAGGCCATCGGCAGCAGCGCGGCGATCACCGTCAGCGTCGCCAGGATGGTCGGCCCGCCGACTTCGTCGACCGCCGGCGGGATGATTTCGCGCAGCGGCTTGCCCGGGTAAAGCCCCTGCCAGCGGTGGATGTTCTCGACGACGACGATGGCGTCGTCGACCAGGATGCCGATGGAAAAGATCAGCGCGAACAGCGACACGCGGTTGAGCGTGAAGCCCCAGGCCCACGAGGCGAACAACGTCGCGGCCAGGGTCAGGGTGACGGCGACGCCGACGATGAAGGCTTCGCGTCGGCCGAGCGCGAAGAAGACGAGGGCGACGACGAAGGCGGTGGCGAAGATCAGCTTGCCGATCAGCTTCTGCGCCTTTT
>CAZKSD010000007.1:0-27634 GCA_964555315.1 uncultured Dechloromonas sp. | reverse complement strand
TCATGGTCGCCAATCCGCCCTATGGCGAGCGGATTGGCGAGCTGGACGAACTGGCAGCGTTCTACCCGCGGCTGGGATCGGCGCTGAAGAGACACTGGGCGGGCTGGAACTGCTTCTTCTTCACGGGCGACCTGCGCCTGCCCAGGCTGGTCGGTCTCAAGCCCAGCCGCAAGACGCCGCTGTTCAACGGGCCGCTGGAATGCCGTTTGTTCGAGTTCCGCATGGTGGCCGGGAGCAATCGCAACATTTGATTAACACTGTCAAACGAGAGGGGAGAACAACATGTCCGTACAGTCGCTCTACAAGCAAAAACGCATGTCTGCCGCCGACGCGGTCCGTGTCGTCAGAAACGGCGAGACCGTCGTCATCCCGACCGCGGTCGGCGAACCGCCTGCGCTGCTGACGGCGTTGTCCGAACAGCGCCGCGACTTCCGCGATGTCAAGGTCGCGCAGATCCTGGCGCTGCGCAAGTTCGATTATTTCGATCCGGAAACGGTGGACAATGTCCGCCACGAGGCCTATTTCCTCAGTGGCGCCTCGCGTCCCGGCGGCCAGGAAGGCTGGATCGACTACCTCCCGGCGTATTTTTCCGAGTTGCCGGGGCTGATCGCCCGCAACATGATCCCGGCGGATGTGGTCTTCACGATGGCCTCGCCGATGGACGAGCACGGTTATTTCTCGCTCTCGCTGGGGACCGACTACACCATGGCGGCCGTCGACAAGGCGCGCGCCGTGGTCCTCGAGGTCAATCCCAACGTGCCCTTCGCCAATGGCGATTGCCATGTCCACATCAGCCAGGTAACCGCTCTCTGCGAGAGCGAGGATCCCATCTTCGAGGTCGGTCTGCCCAAGATCGGGCCGGTCCAGGAAGCCATCGGCAAGTATGTCGCCGACATGATTCCCGACGGCGCGACGCTGCAGATCGGCTACGGCGGCATTCCCGACGCCGTGGTCATGCAACTGACCGCCAAGCGCGACCTCGGCGTTCATACCGAAATGGTCGGCGACGGCATCATGACGCTGGTCGACGCCGGCGTCATCACCAACCGCAAGAAGAATTATCACCACGGCAAGATGCTGGCGACCTTCGCGCTTGGCTCGAAGAAGCTCTACCAGTTCATGAACCGCAACCCGGCGCTCGAGATGCACCCGGTCGATTTCACCAACGATCCCTTCCTCGCGGGCCGGAACGACAACCTGCATGCGGTCAACGCGACGATGCAGGTCGATTTCATGGGCCAGTGCGGATCGGAAAGCCTGGGCTACACGCCATACTCGGGTACCGGCGGCCAGTCCGATTTCGTCCGCGCCGCCAATCGCTCCAACGGCGGCAAGTCCTTCATCGTCCTGCCGTCGACCGCCAAGAACGACACCATCTCGCGCATCGTACCGACCCTTGAGCCCGGTACGCACGTGTCGACCGGGAAGAACGACATCAACTACGTCGTCACCGAGTACGGCGTCGCTCCGTTGCGCGGCAAGACCGCCAAGCAGCGCTGCGAAGCCCTGATCGGCATCGCCCATCCGGATTTTCGCGGGCAACTGCGCGAAATGGCGAAGAAGATGAAACTGCTCTGACCGCCGCGCCGCCGGCGATTACATCTTGTAGCAATTTGTTGCAGCCGCCCGCCGGAATATTGTCTATCGTGTGAACAGGTGCATGGCAGAATGCATCGAAGGCGAATCGATGAAAGCGTATAGACTCCTGATCGTTGCCGCGGCATTGCTGGTTGCCGGAATCGGGGATTCCTGGGCGGACCGGCGCGTTTACGGGAGGGCTGGCGTCTATGTCGGCCCCGGCCCCTACTGGGGCCCGGCCTACCCGCGCCCCTTCTATCCCAGGCCCTTCTATCCGAGACCCTACTATTCGTGGTCTTACTATTCGTGGCCCGGTTATCCGGGATCTTACTTCTACGGTGACCCGTACTATGCGCCGGCTCCGGCGATCGTCGTGTCGCCGCCGGAGCCGCAGGTCTATATCGAGCAGAGCGACAATACGGTCGGACAGGGGCAGGGGCAGGGACCCGCGCAGCAATACTGGTATTTCTGCCGGGGTTCGAACGGGTATTACCCTTACGTGAAGGAATGTCCGGGCGGCTGGCAGACGGTACTGCCGCGACCGGGGCAATAGGCCATGAGAATTCGGAATGTCTTGCTATCGCGTCTTGGCCTGGCGGCCGGCGCCCTCTCCCTTGGCGCGTGCATGGTCATGCCGACCGGGCCGACCACGCTGGTGATGCCCGGTCGCGGTGCGACGATGGACAGGTTCCGCTACGATGACAACGAGTGTCGTCAGTACGCCTATTATCAGATCGGCGGGGTCACCGCCCAGGATGCGGCGAACCAGTCAGCGGTGGGCAGCGCTGTGGTCGGCACCGCGGTCGGCGCGCTGGCCGGGGCGGCGATCGGTGGCAGGCAGGGCGCTGCGGTCGGCGCCGGAGTCGGTCTGGTGGGAGGCAGCGCCTACGGCGCAAATTCGGCCTACGCCTCGGGCTATGGCACGCAGCGCCAGTACAACCATGCCTATATCCAGTGCATGTACGTCAAGGGCCATTCGGTTCCGGTCCCGGCCGGCATGGCGTACCAGCCGCGGGTGGTCAACGATCCGCAGAACTGGGGTATTCCGCCGCCCCCGCCGGGCGCGCCGCCCCCGCCGCCGCCCAGGTAATTCCCGGGAAAAGGCGATTCAGGCCAGCCGCCAGCGGGCCGCAAGCTTTGCCATGGCGGCCGTGATCACGGCAGGAACGGCAGCCGGGCGCAAGCCGTCGTTACCCGGTCCGAATCGCGGCGGTCGCGATCCTTGCGCTGCTTGCATTGCCGTTCTTCTGGCTGTCCGGGCCGCGCATGGCCCATCATCCGGCCAGGTGCCGCCGTTTCCAACACCAACACCAAGGAGAAATGAAATGTCCGACAAAGTGGTCTATTCATCGGCGGCGCCCGATGTCCTGGGTCAGATCATCAACCCCCTTACTTACTTGACTACGTCAAGCGGGATGTATGGCCTGGTGAACATCCGTTACGGCGTATCGTCGGATGCTCCGACCGAACAGGCGATCATCGAGAACGTCGCCGGTTACGGCAAGCAGATCGGTAGGGTGCTCGAGGCGGTTGAATGTGTTGCACGCTACCTGGGAGCCAAGGATGCCGCTTTGCTGAGCGAACGAAGCATCGGTGATTTGCTGGAACTGAACACGGATATACAAGCGTACCGGATGTCGCAGGCGAAACCCGACAGCGTCACGGTCTCGGAGTTCATCAAGAGCCTGAAGGCCTTGAAGAATGACAACGAAGCCAGGTTCAACGAAGTCCGCGACAGACTGAAGGAGGAAATCGCGAAGTTGTGATATGACAGCGGCCAGCGACGAGGCGGCCGGCGCGGCGTTGCGTGGCGCCGGTTCGCTCGCAGCTTCGGCTTGCCTCCGGCCGCGGTCGGCGAACGCCTCCCGGGTTGTTGCCGAGCCGTTTTCCTGGGCCGAGTTCGGGCGCGAGTTGGGCATTGCGCCGGGCGGTGCGGTCAACATGGCCTGGCTGGTTGTCGACCGCCATGCGGCTTCCGGACTGGCCGACAAGCCGGCGTTCCGCTTCCTGGCCAAGGAGCGTCTCGACCACCGCGAAGCCGCCGGCTTGCTCTCGTGCAACGACCTCATCGAAATCATGCGCCACACACTGCCAAGCAAGATCAACAGCGACGAGGACCTGGTCGCCATGACCGACGACAGACATCGGCGAAGGCGTATGGCTATGGTTCATGCGCATCAACAACAGACCCTCATGCTCAATCGATCAGCATGCGGGGAAATCTGACAAAGTCGAAATAGGCAGTAAGGGGACAACAAGAACGATTTGCCCGGTTCCCGCACGATGACGAATAAATAGGAGTCGGCGGTGTTGTCAGCCGGTGAATTTTTGCGGGTCAGGGCTGAGTCGAATAGGCGGCCAACCCCGGACGGATTCCCCCTTCTTCAGCCGACCGGGCTTACCAGTGCCGCACCTTGCCGGTGTCGAGATGGACGAACTTGTCGCGCGGGTAGAAGCCGACGCCGCCGACGCTCTGTGACATCGCCGCATCGCGAAGGTCGGAAAGCGGCACGCCGGGAATGCGGATGTCGACCGCCTTGCCATGCATGTGCAGGCTGTTCCGGGCGACGCCGCCGCCACGGCTGTTGCGCAACCGGGAGTTGGTGGTGGCGCAGCGGTAGCCGGAAATGACGTGGAAAGGCTGGTCGGAACCGAGTTCCTGACGGGTCTTGTACAGCAGGTCGAACAGTTGCGGATCGATCTGGCCGATTTCGCCCGAGTAATGGTCGCGCAGGAAGCGATTGAGCGTACTCAGCCCGTCGGGGACATAGTGGTTGCCAACGGCGAAGACGACCGAAATCCGCTCGCCGGTATGGGTGTGATCGAATTCCAGGCTGCGTGCATTGGGCAGCGAAGCAAGCGCGGGCTTCGCCAGCGGCAGGACAACGCCCGCCATCGCCAGCTTGGCCGCGTGACTGAGAAACAGGCGGCGTGAATGAATTTGCGGATTCGGCATACGGTTCAATGAACTCGCTAATATTTTGACTTTACGCCAATTTCCACCAGACCGGAAGCGCTCAAGGATTGCGAGCGCTGGCGCAGGGCATCGTCGAGAATCTTGTCGTGACCGTAGATGTCCGGGAAGAAATGAATCCTCCCGTCCCTGACGACGGCGGTGGTGTAGGCAATGACCACCGGGAAAGGTTCCCGCAGGCGCAGCGTCGCCGACCTGCCCTTGGCCATTGCCTGAACGATGCGCTCCTCGGTCCAGTCCGGCTCGTCGGCGAGGACGAATTTCGCCAGCGCCACCGGCTCCTCGACGCGGATGCAGCCGTGGCTGAAGTCGCGGCGGTCGCGCTTGAAGAGTTGGGGGGTCGGCGTGTGGTGCAGGTAGATGTTGTCCGGGTTGGGGAAGATGAACTTGATGTCGCCGAGCGCGTTCCTGGCGCCCGGCCGCTGGCGGATGCGCATTTCTCCGCGCTGGACCGCGTCCAGGCTGGCCTCGGAAAAGCCGCCGACAACCCTGCCGTCGCGGCCGACGAATTCGAATCCCTGCTGGTCGAAATAGCCCGGCTCGCGGCGCAGCCTCGGCAGTGTCTCGCCTCTGGCGATCGACGGCGGGACGTTCCAGTACGGGCTGAACTCGACGAAGCGCATCTCGGCGTCGAAGATCGGCGTGCGGGTCTTGGCCGCATTGCCGACGATGACGTTCATCGCAACCTTCATCTCGACCTTGCCGTCGCGAACCTCATAGGCGCGCACCCGGAACTCCGGAATATTGACGACGATGGCCCGGGACGCCGGCAGCAGCGGCGTCCAGCGCAGCCGCTCGAGCGCCAGTTCGATTTGCCTGACCCGGAATTCGGGCGGGACATTCAGTTGCTCGAGGGTGCCCTTGCCGACGACGCCGTCCGGCGTCAGCCCGTGGCGCTCCTGAAAAGACTTGACGGCATCGACCAGCCCGCCTTCGTAGCGTGCCGGCGGCGCGCCATTGGCGCGCAGGTCGCCGAGCGCCTTCAGCCGCTGGCTCAGGACCGGGATGCCGGCATAGGTCTGCCCCGGCTGAAGCTTGCCGTCGGCCGGCGCCGGCAAGGCCTTGAGCCAGGCCGGGTTGCCCGCCAGGAGCCGGTAGCGGGCGAGCGCCTCGCGCAGTTCAAGGTATTGCGCGAGCGGGGGGTGCGCGCTGCGCGCCGCTTCCGGCAGGCGGTCGTCGGCAATGGCCGAAATCAGGAGGGCATCGAGGTCGATTCCTGGTCCCGATGCGCCGTTGTAGTTTTCGTCGAGTTGTTGGGGGTCGACTCGGCCGGAGCGCAGATCGGCAAGATAGCGCCGTGTTGCGGAAGTCAGCGCCCGCTCGAGCTGGATGACCGTGTCGTCCGCCGGAACGGGGCCGCTGGCTGCATTCTCGATTGCATTTCGCAGCAGATCGGCGCCATAGTCATGCGCATTCAGGCCGTCCTCGGCGGCGCCTGCCAGCAGGTCGGTGGCCTTGCGCGCGACCGGCGTCGGCCGTCCGTCGCTGAACCAGAGCAGGTTATTGGCTGCGGCTGCAGGTCTGGCGCTGACGATTGCCAGGGCGCTGGTCAGGCAGATTGCCGGGAGAAGGCATTTCCCGAAACGTCCGGCGGGGGTCGATGCTGGCGGTGAGGAAGTGGGTGACATGGGGCTTCGGGGGATGCGGATTTGCCCGCATTATGTACCATTTGGCAATCGGTCCGGACATGCTGCGGTGTTCCGGCGCCGAGGCCTGCAACCATGAAAGGCGTTTCGTGTTGGCTGAACTTCGCTCCATCGTCCGCCCAGACTTCCCGGCGCCCGCTTCGCTGACTTGCGCGGGGCTGGCTGTGTTGACGCCGCCGGAACCCGGCGCGTGACGACGGCAGGCTTGCTCACCGTCCGGGCCGACTTCGCGGAGGGCCGGCTGAAGCATGTCGATGTCGCGCTCCGGCGCCCGCCGGTGGCGCAGTTGTTTGTCGGCCGGTCGCCGGAAGCGGTGGTCAGGACCGTGCCCTGCCTCTACACGATCTGTGTCCGGGCGCAGCGGGCAACGGCGCAGGCGGCGCTGGCGGCAGCCGCGGGGGACGCAATGCAGCCGGCCGACGATGCCGGCTTGTGGATCGAGATGCTGCATGAAAATCTCTGGCGTTTGTTGCTCGACTGGCCGCCGGCGCTTGGCTTGCCCCCGGCGCAGGCGGCGTTCATCGCCTGGCGTGCGACGCGGCATGACGGGAGTTGCGCTGAAGCGACCAGCGGATTGCTGGCCGATGTTGTCGACGGCCTCGCGGAAAAATGCCTCGCCAGGCTGGTCGACCGCGACAGCGACGTGGCCCGCGGGCCGGTTGCTTTGACGCCTGACGAATGGCTTGCCGGCTGCCGGGAAAGTGCGGACTTTCGGCCAGCGATGAGCGCGCCGCCATCGATTCGCGCCGCTTATCGCGGGCGCATCGCCGAAGTCGAACGCGCAACCGCGGCACTGGCCAGCGGTGCGCCCTTTCCGCTCGCGGCGGCCGGCGGTCACGGCCGGGGCGTGGCGCAGACGGTGACGGCGCGCGGCGTGCTCACCCATGCGGTGCACCTCGAGGCGCGCACGGTGACGCAATACCGCGTCACGGCGCCGACCGACGTCTTCTTTGCCGATGCCGGAGCGCTTTGCGGCCTGCTCGATGGCGCTCGCTTCGCCTCGTCGGAGGAAGCGAAACGGTCGCTCCACCTGGCCGTGCTGGCTCTGGACCCCTGCCTGCCCCATGTACTGGAGGTGAACGATGCATGAAATGTCGCTCGCCGGGGGCGTGCTGCAACTGGTCGAGGAAACGGCGGTGCGCGAAGGCGCACAACGGGTTAAGCTGGTAGTGCTGGAGATCGGGCGGCTGTCCGCCGTGGAGCCGGAGGCGCTGCGCTTTTGCTTCGCCGCGGTGACCCGTGGCACCATCGCGCAGGATGCGGCGCTGGAGATCATCGACATCCCCGGCGCCGGCACCTGCCTCGCCTGCGGCGCGACGGTGCCGATGACGGAGCAGTGGGGCAAGTGCCCGGCCTGCGGCGGCGGCTTCCTGCAACCGAGCGCGGGCACGGAAATGCGGGTGCGCGAGATCGAGATCGAATAGCCCGGAAACGGGCCGGAAGGAGACAAGGCGATGTGTACGGTATGCGGTTGCGGGGCGGGCGAGACGAAGATCGAGGGCGAGGGGCACGCGCACGAGCACGTGCATGCCGACGGGACGGTGCATTCCCACCCGCATGGGCACCAGGGCGAGCACGAACACGAAGATGCGCACGCGCATGGCATCGGCCGCGACCTCGATTTCGGCGCCGGCCGGGCGCGCGCCCACGCGCCCGGGTTGAGCCAGTCGCGCATGGTGCAGATCGAGCAGGACATCCTGGCGAAAAACAACACTTACGCTGACGCCAACCGGCGCGCGTTCGACGAGCGCGGCATCTTTGCGCTCAACCTCGTCTCCAGCCCCGGCTCGGGCAAGACGACGCTGCTCGTGAAGACCATCGAACTGCTGCGCGACAAGGTGGCGATCGCCGTCGTCGAGGGCGACCAGCAGACCTCGAACGACGCCGAGCGTATCCGCGCCACCGGCGTGCCGGCGCTGCAGATCAACACCGGCAAGGGCTGCCACCTCGACGGGCACATGGTCGGCCACGCCGTCGAGCGCCTCAAGCCGGCGGAAGGCTCGCTGTTCCTGATCGAGAATGTCGGCAACCTCGTCTGCCCGGCCGCCTTCGACCTCGGCGAGCACCACAAGGTGGCGATCCTGTCGGTGACCGAGGGCGAGGACAAGCCGCTCAAGTATCCGGACATGTTCCGCGCCGCCGACGTCATGCTGCTCAACAAGTGCGACCTGCTGCCGCACCTCGAATTCGACGCCGACCTCGCCGAAGCGAATGCCCGGCGCGTCAATCCGGACCTGACCGTCTTCCGCGTCTCGGCCACGCGCGGCGAGGGCATGAGCGCCTGGGTCGACTGGATCATCGCCGGCCTCGAGGCGCAGAGGGCCAGGCGCGCGGAATCGGTCGACGCGCTCAAGGCGCGCATCGCCGAACTTGAGCGGCAACTGGCGGCCCGATAAGGGCATGCCGGCGGCACGGCAGCCGCTGCGACGCGTGTGTCCCTCAGCCGGACGAACAGGGTGCCGCTACGGGGCGAACACCAGTTCCGGCACTACCACCTCCCATCGGTCGCATTTGCAGCGCTCGACGTAGTCGGCGCTGCTGTCACGCTGGCGCCAGACGACGATGGCGTGCACGCGGGCGCTGATGCAGCGCAGGTCGGTGGGCGGCTTGAAGTTTTGTGACAGGCGACCGACGGCGATGCCGTCCGGGGTCAGCAGGGTATAGCCGCGTTGATCGGCTGAAAGCAGCAGGACATCTCCGGTCTTGAGTGCTGCGATGCGGATGTGGATGCGTTCCCCGGCGCTTTTTCGGCCGGCGAAGCCAAGGTCGATTTCCCTCAGGCTCGGGATGATGTAGCGGCGATCCAGTCCGGGCGGTTCGGGCAGCCATTCGCTGGCCGGCCGGCGCAACAGGGCCGGGCTGTCGGGGAGGCGGTCGATGAGCGGATTGCCGCCGTCGAGGCGGGCCAAGGTCAGCGCCTGGCGGGCGCGGGTCATCGCAACGTAGTAGAGACGGCGGGCAGCGTCGGCATCCTCGCCTTTTTGCCCCGACCATTCGCCATCGAGCACGAAGACGTGGTCGAACTCCAGCCCCTTGGCGCGGTGCGCGGAAAGCAGCAGCAGGCCGCTTTGCCGGTGGCGGTTGGCGCGTCCCCACTCGGCCAGCCAGTCGCGAAAATAATCGAGTGTGACCTCGGCGCCCTGGGTGTCGTCGGCGAAGGCGGCAAGCGCATCTTGCACGCTTTCGGTCCAGCCGTTGGCGGGCCGTGCGGCCAGCCAGCCCGAAAGTATGCCGGATGAGACGAGCGCACCATGGGCCTCGGCAAAGGCGAGCAGGGCCTGGGTTTCGCGCAGGCGCCAGAGCGGCGGCGCTTCCTCGTCGGCCATGCTGACCGGCAGGCCGCGCGCCTCACAGGCGGCGCGCAGGGGGTCGAGGTATTTCCACTGGCGGGCGATGACGGCGGTCCGGCTGAGATCGAGTCCGAGGACGCGCAACCGTTCGATTTCGGTCAGCACGGCCATCGCCTGCTGTTCGGCGCTGCGCCCGGCCGGCAGGATTTGCACCCGGCCTTGCCCGACGCTGTCGCCGCCCTGCCATTTGCCTCCCGGTGGCGACTTGCTGCGGGCGGTATTGATCCGGATCGGCTGCGTGGCCTTCATGCGCTCACCAGCCGGGGCGATCAGGGCGTTGGCGGTGGTGATGATATTTGCGGTCGACCGGTAGTTCTCGACCAGAAAGCGGGTTTGTGCGGCGAAGTCGTCGGCGAACTTGCGGATGAATTCGACCGAGGCGCCGGCGAAGGCGTAGATGTTCTGGTCGTCGTCGCCGACCGCGAACAGGTTGAGTCTGCCGTCCTCGTCGCTGCGCTTGCGGCCGGCCAGGGCCGAGATCAAGGCGTACTGGGCGGGACCAATGTCCTGGTATTCGTCGACGAATATCCAGCGGAAGCCGGCCAGCAGGCGGTCGCGTTGCGCGTCGGCATCCTCCGGCGGCAAGCCGCGCCCTTCGAGCAGCGCCGTGGCTTCGCTGAGGATCGCGTCGAACTCGTCATCGCTTTGCGCCTGACGTTCGGCAAAACTGGCGCCGACCAGGCGCATGGCCAGCGCGTGGCAGGTGAGCACGGTGACACCCTGGGCGTCATTGCCGATCAACTCGCGCAGACGATGGCGGATTTCCAGCGCCGCATGGCGGTTGTAGGCCAGCGCGACGATGGCCCGCGGGTTCTCGCGGCGGATGCGCACGAGGCAGGCGATGCGATGCACCAGTACCCGCGTCTTGCCGGCGCCCGGCCCGGCCAGCACCAGCGTGTTGGCGTTGTCCCGGTCGTCGGTGACGATGGCGCGCTGGTTGGGCCTGGCCAGGGTTTCGACGATGCGCTCCCAGGATTGCGGCGTGGCTTGCCGTTCCAGTTCATCCTCGCGGCCGGGAAGCCAGCGCTTGCAGAAGGCATCGCGCGACAGGCTGAAGTAATCCATCGCCAGTTGCAGGGCGTCGGCCATGCGGGCGATGCCGCGCTCGGCGTATTCGGCCATGATGTGGATCTGCCGGGTCAGCTCGTTGTAGTGCAGTTGCAGCGGCAGGTAGTTGCTTTTCTCGAATTGCAGCTTCCAGTTGCTTTCCAGGTGCAGGGTCATCGCCGTGCGGAAAACGGCCAGCCCCTTGTTCAGGCGCAGGATGTCCTGTTCGTGCAGCCAGAGCAGGGCGCGGTCGACGAGTTTGTCGACGTGCCCGGTTTCGGCGGCGAGCAGGGCGTCGCCGGCGACGCTGGCGGCCAGTTTGCCCAGCGTCGTTTCAGCCAGCAGATCGACGCCGCGCGCGCCGCCGGGCAGGCAGGACAGCCAGTGGGCAAGCAGCAGGCCGGCGGCGGTGCGGCGTCGTTCGGCGGTCTTGTCCAGCGCCGCCCAACCGCGGTTGAGGGCTACGAACACGGTTTCCGGGTCGCCGCCCCGCTTGAGCGTGATGCTGCCGCGCCCGTCCGGGCCGTCGCGGCCATCGCCGGCCAGGCCCTTGAGGATCAGGCCAAGGCTTTGCGGCAGCGCCTGGCTGTGGCCTTCATCCTTGAGCCGCTGGGCGAGCAGGCGCAGGTTGAGCGGGTAGCCGTCGCCGGCAATCGCATCGGGCGCCGTTTCACGCAGTTGGGCGATCAGCGCGGCTTCCAGCGCGCAGGCTGACTCGAAGCGCTTCTTCGAGGCATTTTCGACGCCGACATGGAGGAAGGCGGTCATGCCCGTATCGTTGCTGGAAATGCCCAGCCGGTCGAAGAGGTAAAGCGCCTCGCGCAGGGCGGTGGACTCGAACCCGGCGCCGACCATCAATTCGTCGGTGGTGATGCCCTCGTCGGCCGGGGCGGACATCAGGATTTGCAGCAAATTCAGGCATTTTTTCCGGTCGACCGCAGCAATGCCGCTGCCGGCGAGCCTGGCTTCGGCCTCGGCAATATCCTTGACCCGCAGCGAGGAGGGGAAAATCTGGACGCTGTTTTCCTCGCGCCGCACGAGGCCCGCCTCTTCCAGCCAGGCGACGGCGGTGCGGACGCGGGTGTCGTCGGTGGCGATGTCGCGTTTGAAACTGCCGTCCTCGTCTTCATCGAGGATCTCGCCTGAAGTGGTGACGATGGGCTCTTCGCGATTCTTCTTGCGCTGAATCTGGCGCAGGGCGCGCAGCACGCTCTGGATGTCGCGTCGCGACAGGCGCGAGTTGGCCGACATGCTGTGCTGGCGCTCGACGTCGTCGGCGGTATAGAGCAGCACACAGCGCGCCGCCGCGCGATCGCGCCCGGCCCGGCCGGCTTCCTGCAGGTAGTTTTCCAGCGAGCCGGGAATGTCGGCGTGGACGACGAGGCGCACATCGGGCTTGTCGATGCCCATGCCGAAGGCGTTGGTGGCGGCGATGACGCGCAATTCGCCGGCGATGAAGGCTTTTTGAGTGTTCTTCTTGGTTTCCGGCGGCAGGCGGGCGTGATAGGCCGCGGCCGCCAGGCCTTTTTGCCGGAGAAACTGCGCCAGCTCTTCCGTCTGCTTGCGGGTGGCGCAGTAGGCGATGGCGCCGCCGGATTTCTCCGGCGGCAATTCGTCGGCGATCAGACGGCCGACCAGATCGTATTTTTCCCCGGGCGTGGTCGGAATGACGTCGAAGCGCAGATTGTCGCGCCGGGATCCGCCGTCGTGCACGCGCATGGCGATGTCCAGCTTTTCGCGGAAATGCCCGACGATGTCGGCCACCACTTCCGGCTTGGCGGTGGCCGTCAGGCACTGGATCAGCGGCAGCGTCTTGTCCGGCGAAGCATTGCGGTTCTCCGCGATGAAGCGGGCGACGTAGCGGTAATCCGGCCGGAAATCCTGCCCCCATTTCGACAGACAGTGCGCCTCGTCGAAAATCCAGGCGCCGATTTCGCGCTGCGCCAGCACTTTGCGCACGCTGCGGTTGCGCAACTGCTCCGGGGCGATGAGCAGGATACCGACATCGCCCAGGCGCACGCGGTCGAGCACGTCGGCGCGTTCGGGCATGTTGAGCAGGCCGTTGATCGCCGCGCAGCAGTCGATGCCGCGCTCGCGCAGGCCCTTGACCTGATCTTCCATCAGCGCGACCAGTGGCGAGATGACCACCGACAGGGCGCCGGTGCGGACGAAGCGCGACAGGGCGGGGATTTGGTAGCACAGCGATTTGCCGGTGCCGGTCGGCAGGATGCCGAGGTTGTGTTCGCCGCGCATGGCGCTTTCGACGATGACCTGCTGCAGCGGCTGCCCACTGTCCTTGTCGACCGGCTCGGGGCGGAATGCGTAAGCCTTGCCGAACCAGTGCTGTAGTTGTTTCAGCGCGTCATGTTCGCGGCGGCACCAGGCGCAGTCGGGGGCGGTGCAGGGCGTGTCGCGCAGTTGGCGGATCAGGCGCCCTGCTTCCGGGAATTGATGGCGCACCCAGGGCGGCATCACCGAGTTGCCGCCGGCGACCGACAGCCAGGCCAGCGCGTAGGCCAGCGGCCAGGCGACCTGCGTCGCCGTCCCGATGATGTGTCGGCTGGCTGTCACGCAAGAGCTGTCGGCGAGCAGGCGCTGAACGGCGGCCTTCGCATTCGTTTCGCTGGCCGGCTGGGCGTTGCGACCGCGAACGGCCATGAAAAAGCTGTTCAGCCCGGAAACGGTTTGATCGCGCGTGGTCAGCCAGTGCCAGGCAAGCAGCAGGTCCGGCGCAGTCTGCTGCAGGCTCTTCTCCTGATCGCCGAATACCTGCAGGGCCAATTCGGCATCGAGCAGCGGGTTGTTCTTGCGGTTGCCCAGCAGTTGCCCGTCCTGATAATGCTTGACGAGGTGGTGGTAGGGGTTTCTCGGGAAGGCCAGCGGGTTGAGGCGCAGGGTGTCGATGGCCGGCTTGGCGATCAGCCGCAGGTTGGGGTTGGCGGCGCGCAGTTGCGGCAGGTCGAAGGCAATCAGATTGTGACCGAGCAGGAAGGCGGCATCGTCGGCCAGCGCATCGAGCTGATTCAGGGCGTCGGGCAGTTTGCCGGGCGGATAGCTCAACTGCGCGTCCGTATCGCCGCGGATTGCAGCCAGCTGGTGAATGACGGCGCTACGGATACCGACTTCCAGATCGATGCTCAAACAACGCGGTTTGCTGCGAGGCGGATCCCCGCTGGGGACGACGGCAGAGTCGAGACGGAAATCGGAATCGCTGCGCACTGAAGGGCAAAGGCTTGTAGTCGGTTATCTGGCTGGCATTGTAATGCGCGAACTGACGGCTCGGCGTAAGCTTCATGCTTTTCATCGGGTGGAGGTCGAGGTAGAGGCATGACCGGCCGGCTGTTCCGCATTCGCGGCCTCGTCCAGGGCGTCGGCTTTCGCCCGCATGTCTGGCGCATCGCCAACGAGCTGGGGCTGGCCGGTTGGGTGCGCAACGACGGCGATGGGGTGACGGTCGCGGTCAACGGCAAGAATTGGCCCGATTTTGAAAAGCGCCTGCGCGACGAGGCGCCGCGGCTGGCGCGCATCGATGCCATCGACGTCGAGCCGCTCGACGAGGCGATCCCTGAGGGCTTCGCCATCCTCGACAGCCTGATTGGCGCGGTGCGCACGGCCATCGGCCCCGACGCTGCCATCTGCGCGGCGTGCATCGCCGACATCTGCAACCCGGCTGGCCGGCGCTGGCGCTACGCCTTCACCACCTGCACGCACTGCGGGCCGCGCTACACCGTGAGCCGGCGCATCCCCTACGACCGGGCGCAAACCAGTCTCGCCGCCTTTCCGCTCTGCCCGGCTTGCCAGGCGGAGTACACGGCGCCGGCCGATCGCCGCTTCCATGCCGAAACCACCTGCTGCCCGGACTGTGGGCCGCGCTTGCGCCTGCTCGATGCCGCCGGGCAGCCGGTCGCCGGCGATCCGCTGGCGGAAACCCTGCGCCTGCTGCGCGCCGGGCGGATCGTCGCCATCAAGGGCCTGGGCGGCTTCCACCTCGCCTGCGATGCGCGCGATGCGGCGGCCGTCGCCGACCTGCGCCAGCGCAAGCAGCGGGAAGCCAAGCCGTTCGCGGTGATGGGGCTGAATCCGGCTTCGCTGGCCGAATTCGCGGCAATTGGCGATGGCGAGCACGAACTGTTGCGCGACATCGCCGCGCCCATCGTGCTTTGTCCGAAAGGCGCGGCCGAATTGCCCGGCGTCGCGCCCGGACTGGCCTGGCTGGGCGCGATGCTGCCGGCGACGCCGGTGCATCTGCTGCTCTGGCACGAAGCGGCCGGCCGCCCGGCCGGCACCGTCTGGCTGGATGAAACGAACGAACTGTTGCTGGTGATGACCAGCGCCAATCCGCACGGCGAACCCCTGGTCATCGGCGATGACGAGGCGCAACACAGACTCGCCGGCATCGCCGATGCCTTCCTGATTCACGACCGGGAAATCGTCGTCCGGTGCGACGATTCCGTGGTGCGCGCCGGCCCGGTCTTCATCCGCCGCGCGCGCGGCTACGTGCCGGTGCCGATTCCCCTGGCCGGCGATGGCCCGACCGTCCTGGCGCTGGGCGGCTACCTGAAGAACACCGTGTGCGTCATGAAGGGTCGCGAGGCTTTCCTGTCGCAGCACATCGGCGGTCTCGACAACGCGGCGGCCATCGGCTTTCTCGAAGAAGTCGTCGCCCACCTGCTGGCCATCCTCGATGTGCGGCCCGAAGCGATCGCCCACGATCTGCATCCGGATTTCGCGTCGACCCATCTGGCGTTGCGCCTGGCGGCCGAGCGCGGCATTCCGGCGCTGGCCGTGGCGCACCATCACGCGCATGTTGCGGCGATCTGCGCCGAACATGGCGTCAACGAGCCTTTGACCGGGCTGGCCATCGATGGCGCCGGCCTCGGGCCGGATGGCGGCCTCTGGGGCGGCGAGTTGTTGCGCGTCGACGGCGCCGGGTGCGACCGGCTCTCCCGCCTGCGACCGGTCCGGCTGCCCGGCGGTGATCGCGCCGCCCGCGAACCTTGGCGCATGGCGGTGGCGGCCCTGCATGGCGCCGGCCTCGAAGCGCGCGTGCCCGGCTGGTTGAAGAAACGCTATCCCGGGCGCGATGCCGGCCCCTTGCTGGCGATGCTCGCCCGCGATCTCCGCTGTCCGCCGACATCGAGCCTCGGCCGCTGGTTCGACGCCGCCGCCGGCCTACTCGGCTTGCGCGCCGAGTCGCATTACGAAGGGCAGGCGGCGATGGAACTGGAGGGGCTGGCGGCCGCGCACGGTCCCGAGTTCGCGCTGGCCGGTGGCTATGCGATCCGTGGCGACGAGCTCGACTTTTCCCCTCTGCTCGCGATTCTGCTCGATTGTGATGATCCCGGCCGGGGCGCCGCGCTGTTCCACGCCACGGTCGCCGCCGGCCTGGCCGAATGGGCGCTGGTTGCGGTCGACCCGGAAAAAGAGGCAAAAATCGCCGTCGGCGGCGGTTGCGCCATGAACGCCGTGCTGATGTCCGCCCTGCGCCGGCATCTGGAAGCGCAAGGCGTCACCGTGCTCGAAGCACGACTGGCGCCGCCCAACGATGGCGGCCTGGCGCTCGGGCAGGGCTGGGTGGCGCGACGGATGAGTGACGGAATCATCCTGCCGCAATGCAAAGACGCTGACCGCTGACCAGGGAATTGTGGAAATATAGTTTCCATATCAGGCTGCCCCTTTCCTTGTTGAATCCCTGCAAGTGGCTGAAAACAAGCGATATTGATTTCTGGTCTGGTTCTTGCCCTGAAGCCTCCAAAACAGCTATAGCCAAGCCCCCGACAGAGAGACATTGCCGGCCAGCGGCCGGTACCAAGGTGGCAAGAGGAGGAGGGTTCATGGCCAAGCAAGATCTGATGTTGCTGGAGAGCGACGAGCGCATCGACGCGGCGGCAACGCGCCTGTCGATGACGCGCCGGGAGTTCCTGCAGTTTTGTGCGGTCCTGGCGACGACTCTGGGACTTCCGCAGGGCGCCGATGCGGCGATTGCCGAAGCGGTGGCGACCAAGAAACGACCGAGCGTGATCTGGCTGCATTTCCAGGAGTGCACCGGGTGTACCGAGTCGCTGCTGCGCGCCGAACACCCGACGCTGGAAAAGCTGATCCTCGACGTGATCTCGCTCGACTATCACGAGACGCTGTTCGCCGCCGCCGGCCACCAGATCGAGGCGGCCCGCCTGCAGGCGATGAGCGACAACAAGGGCAAGTACCTCCTGGTCATCGAGGGGGCGATTCCAACCAAGGACGGCGGCATCTATTGCAAGATCGGCGGCAAGACCGCGATCGATCTGACCAAGGAATGCGCGGCCGACGCCGCGGCGGTCGTCGCCATCGGTTCCTGCGCCTCGTGGGGCGGCATGCCGTCGACCGATCCCAACCCGACCGGCGCTTCCAGCGTCTCGCAGGTGCTCGGCAAGCCGGTCGTGACCATCCCGGGTTGCCCGCCCAATCCCTACAACTTCCTGTCTTCCGTCGTCCATTATCTGACTTTCGGTGAATTGCCCGCGGTCGACCCCCTGGGGCGGCCAAAATTCGCCTATTCCCGCCTGGTGCATGAGAACTGCGAGCGGCGCGCCCACTTCGACGCCGGGCGCTTCGCGCTCGAGTTCGGCGACGAAGCGCACCGCCAGGGCTTCTGCCTGTACAAGCTCGGTTGCAAGGGGCCGGAAACCTATGCCAATTGCCCGACCATCCAGTTCGGCGACATCGGCGCCGGCACCTGGCCGATCGGTTGCGGCCATCCGTGCATCGGCTGCACCGAGCAGGGCATCGCCTTCCAGAAGCCCATCCATGCGCTGGCCAAGATGAAGAACATCCAGCCGGGTGTGTTCCTGCCCGGCATCGTCGAGCAAAAGGGTGTTGGCGTTACCCTGGGCGCCGCTGCCGTGCTGGCGGCCGTCGCCGGCGTCGCGGCCGGGGCCGGCGTCAAGCTGGCGAAGAACCTGGGTCTTTCGCACGAGGCCGAGGAGCTGGAAAGGGCGAAGAAGGCTGGCAAGACCAGCAGCGAATCAGCGGAGGTGTGAGATGCTGAGCAGACGCAATTTCCTCAAGGGTTGCCTGGCCGGCGGCGGCGCCGCTGCGGCGGCTCTCGTGCCGGCGCCGGCCAGCGCCCGCGGCAATCTGGAACGTCCGCCCGAAGCCCTCGGGCTGCTTTATGACGCCACGCTCTGTGTCGGCTGTCAGGCCTGTGTCGCCGCGTGCAAGGAAGCGAACAAGAATCCGGCCGAATTCCGGGCCATGGATCACCTCTGGGATACCCCGCTCGACACGACGGGTCACACCTTCAACGTCATCAAGGTCTACACCAACGGCACCGGGGCGACCAAGGATGTCGAGACCGACGGCTTCGCCTTCATGAAGACCTCCTGTCTGCACTGCGCCGATCCCTCGTGCGTGTCGGCCTGCCCGGTGTCGGCGATGCAGAAGGATCCGGTGACCGGCATCGTCTCCTATGACGCCGATGCCTGTTTCGGCTGCCGCTATTGCGTCGCCGCCTGCGCGTTCGGGATTCCCAAGTTCCAGTACGACTCGCCGACCGGCAGGATCGGCAAATGCGAACTCTGCCACCACCGGCACAAGGATGGCCACTACTCGGCGTGCGCCGAAGTTTGCCCGACCGGCGCCACCCTCTTCGGCCGCACCAGCGACCTGCTGGCGGAAGCCAGGCGGCGGCTGGCGCTCAAGCCCGGCGAGACGACGCTCATACCGCGCGGCCGCCTGCCCTATGGCGACCCTGAGGCGGAAAAGGCCAACACCTGGAGGAGGGAGCCGGATCAGCGCTACGAAGCGCGGGTCGGAAACTACCTGCAGCATGTCTATGGCGAAACCGAATACGGCGGCACGCAGGTGCTCAAGTTGTCGGCGGTGACTTTCGAGAAGGTCGGCATGCCCGACCTGCCGCCGAGATCCTCCGCCTCGATCTCGGAGACCATTCAGCACACGCTGTATCAGGGCATGATCATGCCGGTCGCCGTGCTGGGCGCCCTGACCTGGGTCGCCAAGCGCAACGTCGTTCCGGACGATGACAAAGCGAAGGGAGATCAGCCATGAGCGCCCATTCACCCGCGGCCCCGGTCGGCGGGAAACTGCTCAACCTCACCACGCTCGTCAGCGGCGTGCTCATCGTCGCGGCATTGGGCGTGCTGTTGGCGCGTTTCATCTTCGGCCTGGGCTTCGTGACCAACCTCAACGATGGCTACCCGTGGGGTATCTGGGTGGCCGTCGACGTGGTCATTGGTTCGGCCCTTGCCTGCGGCGGCTTCTCGGTCGCCATGCTGGTCTATGTCTTCAACAGGGGACAGTATCACCCGCTGGTCCGGCCGGCGCTGCTGGCCAGCCTGTTCGGCTATACGCTGGCCGGGGTGGGGGTGATGTTCGACCTCGGCCGCTGGTGGAATTTCTGGCACGTCTTCTCGCCCGTCCACGCCAATCCGAATTCGGTGATGTTCGAGGTGGCGGTGTGCATCAGCGCCTACATCCTGGTGATGTGGATCGAGTTTTCGCCGGTTTTCCTCGAAAAACTGGGCCGCCATGACCTCAAGCAGAAGCTCAACAAGGTGCTGTTCTTCTTCATCGCCCTCGGCACCTTGCTGCCGATGATGCACCAATCGTCGCTCGGCACGCTGCTGGTGCTGATGGGTGGCCAGATCAATCCGCTCTGGCAGACCCCAATCCTGCCGCTCCTTTACCTGCTGACGGCGATCACCATGGGTTACGGGGTCGTCCTCTTCGAATCCTGCCTCGCCTCGTCGGCCTACCGGCGCGAAATCGAGGTGCATCTGCTGGAACCGCTGAGCAAGGTGATGCTCGGCATTCTCGCCTTCTATCTGGCCGTGCGCATCGGCGACCTCGTGGTGCGCGGCGCGCTAGGCAACGCCTTCAGCTTCACGACGTCAGCCATCTTCTTCTGGTTCGAAATGATCCTGTTCTTCGTGCCCTTCGTGCTGATCGGCTCGCTCCGCGCCCGCCGCAATCCGGCCCGCCTCTTCCAGGCGGGTGTCGCGATCATGCTCGCCGGCGCACTGCTGCGGTTCAACGGTTTCCTGATCGGTTACGAAACCGGACCGGGCTGGAGCTACTTCCCGTCTGCGGCCGAATTGATCGTCACCGTCGGCATGCTGGCCATCCACGTGGTCGGCTACATCATCATCACCCGGCGCTTCCCGGTCTTGCCACGGGAAGAAGCGGCCGCGGCCCACTGAATTTCAGGGAGGAATAGAAAATGTCCAAGAGAGTCACGATCGACCCGGTGTCCCGCATCGAAGGCCATCTGCGCGTCGACGTCGAAGTGGACGGCGGGAGGGTGAAGAAGGCCTGGGCTTCCGGCCAGATGTTCCGCGGTGTCGAGACCATCATGATCGGGCGCGACCCGCGCGATGCCTGGGCGATCACCCAGCGTATCTGCGGCGTGTGCACAACGGTTCACGCCATGGCCTCGGTGCGCGCGGTGGAAAACGCGCTGCAACTGGAAATCCCGGTCAACGCCCAGTACATCCGCAACATGATCATGCTGGCGCACGCCGTGCATGACCATATCGTGCATTTCTACCACCTGTCGGCGCTCGACTGGGTCGACGTCGTGTCGGCGCTCAAGGCGGACCCGGACAAGGCGGCCGCACTGGCGCAGAGCCTGTCAAGCTGGGGGGGGAACAGCAAGCAGGAGTTCCGCAGTGTGCAGGAGAAGCTGAAGGGTTACGTCGGGACCGGCCAGCTCGGCATCTTCACCAACGGCTACTGGGGGCATCCGGCGATGAAGCTGGCGCCGGAGGTCAACCTGCTGGCCGTTGTCCATTATCTGCAGGCGCTCGAAGTGCAGCGCCACGCTTCCAAGATCGTCGCCATCCTCGGCTCGAAGTCGCCGCATATCCAGAATGTCGCCGTCGGCGGCGTCTCCAATCCGCTGTCGCTCAATTCACAATCGGTGCTGACGCTCGAGCGCCTGATGGCGGTCAGGAAGTGGATCGAGTCGCTCGACGACTTCGTCAAGAACGTCTATCTCATCGACGTCGCGGCGATTGGCGCGTTCTATGCCGACTGGACGAAATATGGCAGCGGCGTCACCGATTACCTCAGCGTGCCGGACCTCCCGCTCGATGGCAAGGGCACCGGGTTCGCGCTGCCCGGCGGTCACATCGACGGCGGAAAACTGGAAAACTTCAAGCCGATCAACACCTTCGGCGACAAGTATTTCGTCGACGGCGTTTCCGAGGCGGTCAAGCACTCGTGGTACGACTACAAGGCGGGCGACCACAAGTCGCTGCACCCCTACGTCGGCGAGACGACGCCGAAATACACCGACTTCCAGGATGACGGCAAGTATTCCTGGCTGAAGTCGCCCACCTTCTACGGCAAGCCGATGCAGGTCGGCCCGCTGTCGCGCGTGCTGTGCATGCTCGCGGCCGGCCATGAGCCGACCAAGAAGTACGCCACCGCGGCGCTCGATCTGGTATCCAGCGTGGCCGGCGCCAAGGTCGGGCTTGACGCCATGCATTCCACCATCGGTCGCCATGCGGCGCGGGCCGTCGGTTGCGCGGTGCAATGCGACGAACTGGCGAAGCAATGGGATCTGCTGGTGGCCAACATGGCCAGGGGCGACCTCAAGACTTTCAACCGGCCGGAGTTTCCCAAGGGCGAGCAGCGCGGCGTCGGCTTCCACGAAGCGCCGCGCGGTGTCCTTTCGCACTGGGTGGTCATCGATTCGGGCAAGATCAAGAATTACCAGTGCGTCGTGCCGACCACCTGGAACGCGGCGCCGCGCAACGAGAACGACCAGCCCGGCGCCTACGAGGCCAGCCTGATCGGCAACCCGGTCGCCGACCCCGAGAAGCCGCTCGAGGTGCTGCGCACTGTGCACTCCTTCGACCCCTGCCTCGCCTGCGCGGTGCACGTGGTCGACCAGGAGAACAAGCCGGTGGTCACCGTATCGGCTGTTTGATCTGGCGCAATTCATTCAATCCCGGGAGGCGCGACACTGATCGCGCCTTCTTCTTGGTGACGACCATGCGCATCGTGGTTCTCGGTCTCGGCAACATCCTGCTCTCCGACGAGGGGGTCGGCGTGCGCGTGGTCGAAGCGCTGGCTGCGGGTTGGCAGACGCCTGCCGAAGTCGATCTGGTCGATGGCGGAACCTGCGCCATGGAAATGCTCGAGCAACTCGAAGACCTCGATACCCTGATCGTCGTCGACTGTGTGCGCGGCAACCGGGCTCCGGCAACGCCTGTCGTGCTCAAGGGCGCCGATGTGCCCGTTTTCTTCAAGACCAAATTGTCGCCGCATCAGGTCGGCCTTTGCGACGTCCTGGCCAGTCTCGAATTTACCGGTCGCGCCCCGAAGGAAACCGTCATCATCGGAATCGAGCCGGCATCGCTGGCGCTTGGCATGGAACTGAGCCCCGCCGTGTCGGCGCGGTTGCCCGAACTGCTGGCGCTGACGGTTGCCGAGTTGCGCGCCCGTGGCCTGACGATGGCGGAGCGCGCCTGATGTGCCTGTCGATTCCCATGCGGGTAGTGGCCCTCGAGGGTGACGGGGATCTTGCCTGGGTCGAACGCGCCGGTCGCCGCGAACTGGTCAACATGATGCTCATCGGACCCCAGCCGCTCGGCGCCTGGGTGCTGACGTCGCTCGGACTGGCCAAGGAGGTCGTCGAGGCCGGGCAACTGGCGTTGATCGAGGAAGCGCTCGCCGCTCTGGCCGCGTCGCTGGAAGGCGATTACGACGCGAGCCGCTATTTCGCCGATCTTCAGCCGCGGTGAGTGAGCGCATCCGCCAACCGGCCATGGCGCCACCGCCGATCCGTCCGGCGCAGGCGAGGGAAGCCGAGCCGGGCGCCCTTCTCGACGCCCACTACCGCCACCTGTGGATGACGCAGATGCACGACATGCCCTTCGTCAATCCGGCGCTGGGCGTCGAGGCGATCGGCTTCAGGCGTCACGATGGCGACTGGCTGGGCGTGATGATCACCCCGTGGTTCCTCAATCTCTTCCTGATCTACGGCGGCGGCGATCTGTGGGGCGACATCCCGGCCGGCGAGCGCCGCTATGTCGAGTTGCCCTGCGGTACCTTGCAGTTCATCGCCGACGACGACCCGGACCTTGGCCCCTACCAGTACTGCCCGCTGATCGCGCCGGTCAGCGCCCTGCCGGACATGGCGACAGCGCGCCAGGCGGCCTTCGAGGCGCTGGCGACGGTGCTGGCGCCGCCGCCGGAAGCGGCGGCCGATCCTTCGGCGAAATCGCGCGAGGCCGTCGTTGAAAGGCCGAAACCCGTGTCAAGACGCGCTTTTTTGAGTACGCTTGTCGGGCGGCGGTGACTCTGCCGCGCGGGCGGGGAGTTCAGGAGGTTCGCTATGTGTCTGGCAATTCCGGCGCGTGTCGTCGAACTTGGTACAGACGACCACGCCGTGGTCGACCTGGCTGGCGTGCGCAAGGAAATTTCGCTGGCGCTGGTCGACAACATCGCGGTCGGCGACTACGTCATCGTGCACGTCGGCTACGCGCTGAACAAGCTCGATCCGGAGGAGGCGGCGAGAACCTTGGCGCTGTTTGCAGAAATCGGACAGGTCGACGCCGAGGCGACCGTTCGCGGATGAAGTTCATCGACGAATTCCGTGACGGCGAGCTTGCACAGGGACTGGCCCTGGCCATCCGGCGTGAAGCGGGAACGGATCGGCGCTACCATTTCATGGAATTCTGCGGCGGCCATACGCACGCCATTTCCCGCTACGGCGTCAGCGACCTGCTGCCCGAAAACGTCCGGATGATCCACGGCCCCGGCTGCCCGGTCTGCGTGCTGCCCATTGGCCGCGTCGATCAGACCATCCGGCTGGCGCTCGACGCTGGCGTCACACTGTGTACCTATGGCGACTGCCTGCGCGTGCCCGCTTCCGACGGGCTGTCGCTGCTCAAGGCCAGGGCGAGGGGTGGCGACATCCGCATGGTGTATTCGAGCGCCGATGCCGTGGCGCTGGCGGAGAAGAATCCCGACAGGCAGGTCGTCTTTTTCGCCATCGGCTTCGAAACGACGACGCCGCCGACGGCAGTGGCGATCAAACGGGCGGCCGCGCTCGGGTTGGGCAACTTCTCCGTGCTCTGCTGTCATGTGCTGACTCCGTCGGCCATTTCCAGCATTCTCGAATCGCCGGAAGTGCGCCAGTGGGGCAGCGTGCCGCTTGACGGCTTCATCGGTCCGGCGCACGTGTCCACGATCATCGGCAGCCGTCCCTACGAGTTTTTCGCCGAGGAGTACCGCAAGCCAGTGGTCATTGCCGGCTTCGAGCCGCTGGACGTGATGCAGGCGATCCGCATGCTGATCCGCCAGGTCAACGAAGGGCGGGCCGAAGTCGAAAACGAGTTCTCGCGCGCCGTCGACCGCGACGGCAACCTCAAGGCGCAGCAACTGGTCGCCGAGGTGTTCGAACTGCGCAAGCAGTTCGAGTGGCGCGGCCTGAATGTGCTGCCCTACTCGGCCCTGCGCATTCGCAGCCAGTTCGCCGATTTTGACGCCGAAAAGCGCTTTTCGCTCACCTACAGCCCGGTGCCCGATCACAAGGCCTGCGCTTGCGGCGCCATCCTGCGCGGCGTCAGGCGGCCGCAGGACTGCAAGTTGTTCGGGACGGTATGCACACCGGAAAACCCGATCGGCTCGTGCATGGTCAGCTCGGAAGGTGCCTGCGCCGCCCACTACACCTACGGACGCTACCAGGATGCCTGAGGGGCGGGAAGGCTACGTCCGGGCGCTGGACATCAGGAACGGCCAGGTTGACATGGCGCACGGTTCGGGCGGCCGGGCGATGGCTCAGTTGATCGAGGAACTGTTTGTCAGGCATCTCGGCAACGAATACCTGTCCCAGGGCGACGATGGCGCGCTGCTGCCGGCCCCCGACGGCGGGCGACTGGTGCTGGCCACCGATTCGCATGTCGTCTCGCCTCTATTCTTTCTGGGCGGGGACATCGGCTGCCTCGCCGTCCATGGCACGATCAACGACGTGGCCGTGATGGGCGCCAAGCCATTGTGGCTTTCGGCCGGCTTCATCATCGAAGAGGGGTTCAAGCTCGCCGATCTGGCGCTTATCGTGCAGAGCATGGCGGCGGCGGCGAAGGCCGCCGGGGTGCCGGTCGTCGCCGGCGATACCAAGGTGGTCGAGCGCGGCAAGGGCGACGGCGTCTTCATCACGACCACCGGCGTCGGTGTCGTCGCGGAAGGGATGGAACTTTCGGGGCGCGCCGCCAGGCCCGGTGATTCGATCCTGGTTTCGGGAACCCTGGGCGACCACGGAATGGCGATCATGGCGGTGCGCGAGAGTCTGGGATTCGCTGCACCCATCGTTTCCGACACCGCGGCGCTGCATGGCCTGATAGCGGCGATGCGCGCCAGCGGCGCCGAGATTCACGTCCTGCGCGACCCGACCCGGGGCGGGCTGGCGACGACCTTGAACGAGATCGCCCGCCAGTCCGGGGTGGGAATGATGCTGCAGGAAAAGGCGTTGCCGGTGAATCCGGCGGTTGCCGCGGCCTGCGAGTTCCTCGGGCTGGATCCGCTCTATGTCGCCAACGAGGGAAAATTGGTGGCCATCTGCAGCGAACGTGACGCAAACATGCTCTTGTCAGCGATGCGTGCCCACCCCCTCGGGAGACAGGCAGCGATTATCGGTTCGGTGCGCGCCGATCCCCACCATTTCGTCCAGATGACCACGGGCTTCGGCGGCCGGCGCATCGTCGATTGGCTGAGCGGCGACCAGTTGCCGCGGATCTGCTGAAGTCGCCGATGCGCATCCTGTTGCTGACGCACAGCTTCAACAGCCTCGCGCAGCGGCTGTATTGCGAATTGGCCGAGATCGGCCACGAACTGAGCATCGAGTTCGATATCGGCGACGAAGTCAGCGCCGAGGCAGTGGCGCTCTTCGCTCCCGACCTGATCGTCGCGCCTTTCCTCAAACGCGCGATTCCCGAGACGATCTGGGCGAAGCATGTTTGTCTGGTCGTCCATCCGGGCATCGTCGGCGATCGCGGTCCGTCGGCGCTCGATTGGGCAATCCAGCAGGGACTGCGCGAATGGGGCGTCACCGTCCTGCAGGCTGAGGCCGTGCTGGATGCCGGTCCGGTCTGGGCCGCGGCGACGTTTCCGTTGCGTGCGGGAAGGAAATCGTCGATCTACCGCAACGAAGTGACCGAGGCAGCCGTTCTCGCCGTGCGTGCTGCGGTCGACCGCTTCGAAGCGGGCAATTTCACGCCGGAACGGGTGCCGGGACAGGCGCATCCGCCGATGAAGCAGGCCGACCGCGTGTTCGACTGGACCCGGGACTCCACGGCTGCCATTCTTGCCCGCGTCAATGCCGCCGACGGCTTCCCCGGGGTCGCCGGCGAGCTGTTCGGCCAGGCCGTCCATTTTTTTGATGCCTGGCCCGATGCCGCGCTGACCGGCGAGCCGGGGAGCCTGATCGGGCGTCGCGCAACCGCGATCTGTCGGGCGACCGTCGATGGCGCGATCTGGATCGGGCACCTCAGGCGTCCCGGCGGCATCAAGTTGCCGGCGACGCTGGCCTGCCCGGGGGCGGCGGACTTGCCCGAACTGCCGCTTGCCGGCTGGTGGAAATCGCCAGGCGCCACCTGGCAGGACATTTCCTACGAAGAAGTCGCGGGCGTCGGATTCCTCGGCTTCGAGTTCTACAACGGGGCGATGAGCACCGCCCAGTGCCGGCGCCTGACCGCGGCCTTCGAATGGGCGGCGGCGCGGCCGACCCGGGTCATCGTCTTGCGCGGCGGCAGCGATTTCTGGTCGAACGGCATCCATCTGTGCACCATCGAGGCGGCGGAAAGTCCCGCCGACGAATCGTGGGCCAACATCAACGCCATCGACGATCTGGCCGAGGCGATCCTGCGCTGCGCAACGCAGTTGACCGTGGCCGCGGTCGGCGGCAATGCCGGGGCCGGCGGCTGCTTCCTCGCCCGCGCCGCCGATTTCGTCTGGGTGCGTGACGGGGTGATTCTCAATCCGCACTACAAGAACATGGGCAACCTGTTCGGCTCCGAGTTCTGGACCTATCTGCTGCCGCCGCGCGTCGGCGCGGAAGGGGCGCGCGCCATCATGCGCCATCGCCTGCCGATGACGGCGCGGGAGGCGGTCCGGCTGGGCTTCTACGACGCCTGTCTGCCCGGTCCGGGATTTGCCGTCGATGTCGCGCGGCGGGCGGTCGAGCTGGCGGCCGATCCTGGCTTTCCCGAGCGCCTGGCGGAGAAGCTGGCAAGACGCGAGGCCGATGAGGCGAGCAAGCCGCTGGCGGCGTATCGAGCCGGCGAACTCGCCGAAATGCGCCGCAATTTCTATGGCTTCGATCCCTCGTACCATGTGGCGCGCTATCATTTCGTGGCGCGCACGCCGCACTCGTGGACGCCGCGTCACCTTGCCCGCCACCGCGATCTCGACTGGAAGACGCCGGAATGAACCCATCCCGCCCGTGCCGGCTACCGGCCATTCTCGTCATCGACGACGAAGTGCGTTCGCAGGAGGCGCTGCGGCGCACGCTGGAGGAGGATTTCGAGGTTTTCTCCGCCTCCAGTGCCGCCGCGGGCATGGAAATCCTGGAAAACGAGCAGTCGACCGCAGCCATCCGCATCGTCCTCTGCGACCAGCGCATGCCGGGCATGACCGGAGTGGAATTTCTCAGGCAGGTCCGCGAGCGCTGGCCGGACGTGATCCGCATCATTCTCTCCGGTTACACCGAAGCCGAAGACATCATAGCCGGCGTGAACGAGGCGGGCATCTGGCAATACCTGCTCAAGCCCTGGCAACCCGAGCAACTGCTGCTGACCCTGCAACGCGCGGCGGAGGTCTGGCGGTTGCAGCAGGACAACCAGCGGCTGTCGCTCGAATTGCGCACTGCCGCGCCGGCCTTGCGGCAGCGGGTCGAGAGCAAACAGGAAAAGGCGCGCAGCCGCTTCGGCCTGGCGGCGCTGGCGCGCGGACCGGGCAGCCCGCTCGACAATGTATGCGGCATGATCGGGCGCGTCGCGCCTTACGACCTGTCGGTGATGATCACCGGCGAGTCG
>CAZKSD010000006.1:0-27833 GCA_964555315.1 uncultured Dechloromonas sp. | reverse complement strand
AGCGCCTGAGAATCAGCGTCGAGGGGCGGTTGACCGCAATTCAGGCCGACAATGCGAGCAAGCTCGAGGAGATGCGCCGGACCGTCGACGAAAAGCTCCACGCCACGCTCGAGCAGCGCCTCGGCGAATCCTTCAGGCTGGTCAGCGACCGCCTCGAACAGGTGCATCGCGGCCTTGGCGAAATGCAGTCGCTGGCTACGGGCGTCGGCGACCTCAAGCGGGTATTGAGCAACGTCAAAACCCGCGGCACCTGGGGCGAAGTCCAGCTGGCGGCGCTGCTCGAGCAACTCCTTACCGCCGACCAGTTCGCCGCCAATGTGGCGACGCGCCCGGACAGCGGCGAGCGCGTCGATTTCGCCATCCGGCTGCCGGGCAAGGGCGATGGCGCCGTGGTCTGGCTGCCGGTCGACGCGAAATTTCCGGTCGAGGATTACCAGCGCCTGATCGAAGCTCAGGAACGCGGCGAAGTGGGCCTCGTCGACGAGGCGAGCAAGGCGATCGAGGTCCGCCTCAAGGCCGAGGCGCGCAGCATTCACGAGAAATATGTCGCGCCGCCTCATACCACCGATTTCGCGCTGCTCTATCTGCCGACCGAAGGGCTGTATGCGGAGGCCTTGCGGCGCCCGGGTCTCGCCGATACCCTGCAGCGCGAATGGCGGGTCAGCCTGGCCGGGCCGACGACGCTGGCGGCGCTTCTCAACAGCCTGCAGATGGGATTCCGGACGCTGGCCATCGAGCAGCGCTCGGCGGAGGTCTGGGCGGTGCTGGGGGCGGTCAAGAGCGAATTCGGCAAGTTCGGCGAGGCTCTGGCGCACACCAGGAAGAAGCTGGACGAGGCCAGCAACAGCATCAGCAAGGCCGAGACGCGGACCCGCCAGTTGTCACGAAAGCTGAGCGACGTCGAGGCCCTGCCGGCGAGCGATGCCGAAAAGCTGATCGGCCTGGCTGAACCGGATGGCGAAGACGACTGAACTGGAGGCCGCCTACCGGGCGACGACGTATCGGGTCTACCTGCCGGATGGGCGCTGTGACCTGCGTCCCGGCGTTGCTTCGGAGACCTTGAGTTGCTGGCTGGAGGCCGCCGGGGCGACCTGCTTTGCCGTCCTGACGGCGTGCAACCCGGCTTCCCTGCCGCTGGACGAGAATGAGAACGCCAGCCGCCAGGCGCAACTGGAATGCGAACTCCTCGACTCGGGATATGAAATCCATGCCGGCGAGAACGTGGCCGACGATCCCGCCTGGCCGGTGGAAGAAAGCTGCTTCGTTCCCGACATCGCGGTTGCCGAGGCTATGGCCCTGGGCGAGAAGTACGGGCAGAACGCCGTCCTCTGCGGCGGTGCCGATGGAGTTCCCGAACTGGAATGGCTGGCAACTGCAGCGGCGACCGGCTAGGCGGGTCGCCGGGCCCGATCACCAGAGATGCCACCACTTCTTCTTGTCGACTAGGCCTGTCTTGTAGAACTCGCTGTCGGGGAAATTCCTGCGCATGACGCGGTCGGCGTCATCACGCAGGTCGTCCATCCCCAGCTTGTCGTAGGCCAGGATCAGGATGTAGGTCGCTTCCTCGACAGCAGGCGCCGTCGGATAGGTCTTGATCGCATACTGCGCCCGGTTGGCGGCGGCAATGTAGGCGCCGCGATTGATGTAATAGCGCGCGACGTGTACTTCGTGCGATGCCAGCGCATTGACCAGGTAGTTCATCCGCTGGATGGCGTCGGGGGTGTATTTGCTGTCGGGGAAACGGGTGACCAGTTCACGGAAGGCGTCGAACGATTCGCGTGCCGCCTTCGGGTCGCGTTCCGTCGGATCCTGCGTGCTGATGTAGGGCGCATAGCCCAGATCCTCGTTGAAGCCGACCAGGCCCTTCAGGTAGTAGGCATAGTCGACAGCCGGATGATTGGGGTGCAGCTTGATGAAGCGGTCGCAGGCCGCGATGGCCGAGCCCGGCTCGTCCGCCTTCCAGTACACGTAGCCCAGTTCAAGCTGGGCCTGCTGCGCATAACGCCCGTAGGGATAGCGGGCTTCGAGCTTTTCGTAGTACTTGGCGGCCCTGTCCCAGGCGCCGCTGCTTTGCGCGTCCTTGGCCTCGGCGTACAGCTTGTTGGCCGACCAGCCGGCGGTTTCGTCCTTGTCGCCGGAAAGCAGGCCGCATCCGCTGATGAAGGTGGCGATCAGGAGCGCCGTCGCCAGACGGAGAAAGGTGGGGAATGCGGGTAAACTTCGCATCATGAAAAATCCTTTGGAAGACCGCGCCGATTATAGCCGAACTCCGCCCGATCATTCCCGGGTTCCGGATCGTTGCGCCGGGTGGCGTCTCGATCGGGTGCTTGCCGAAGTCCTGCCGCAGCATTCGCGCAACCGTCTGCAGACCTGGGTGCGTGAAGGGCGCGTCGCCGTGGGCGGGCGCGTCGAGACGGAGCCCAAGTACAAGCTCATGGGCGGAGAAATCCTGGCCCTGAGCGAGCCGCCCGGCATGAGGGAGATCGCCGAGCGGCCCGAAGACATCCCGCTCGACATCGTCTTCGAGGACGAAGCGTTGCTGGTCATCGACAAGCCGCCCGGTCTGGTCGTGCACCCGGGGAACGGCAACTGGAGCGGCACCCTGATGAATGCCTTGCTGCACCATGTGCCGGCGATTGCCGAGGTGCCGCGCGCGGGCATCGTGCACCGCCTGGACAAGGATACGAGCGGCCTGCTCGTCGTCGCCAAAACGCTCGCGGCGCAGACCGACCTGGTGCGCCAGTTGCAGGCGCGCAGCGTCAGGCGCCAGTATCTGGCGGTCGTCCGTGGCGTCGTGCGCCGCGATGCGACGGTCGCGGCGCCGGTCGGCCGCCATCCGGTCCACCGGACGAAAATGGCGGTGGTTCCGGAAAGTCGCGGCGGCAAGCCGGCGATAACCCACTTCCGCGTCCTCGAGCAGTTCGCCCACTGCGCGCTGGTTGAGTGCTCGCTGGAGACCGGACGCACGCACCAGATCCGCGTGCACATGGCGTCGATCAGGCATCCGCTGCTCGGCGACCAGGTCTATGGCAAGCCCGACCAGCGTCTGCCGGCATTCTCCCGGCAGGCCCTGCACGCCACCCGTCTGGCGCTGCTGCATCCGCTCACGCGGCGGATGCAGCAGTGGGAGGCGCCGCCGCCAGCCGACATGGCCGCCTTGCTGCAAGCGCTGCGCGGTGGGTGAGGTCTACGTTCCCGACTGGGCTGCGCCGGCCAACGTCAAGGCCCTGCAGACGACGCGCAACGGCGGCGCAAGCCGGATGCCCTGGGCGAGTTTCAACCTCGGCGATCATGTCGGCGACGACCCGGCCGCCGTTGCCGCGAATCGCCAGGCCCTGCGCGCGGCACTGCCCGGCGAGCCGCGCTGGCTCAGGCAGGTTCACGGCATTGTCGCGGTCGACGCCGGCCAGGAGGCGAATTCCGATGCGGCCGACGCGGCTTTCGCGCGCCGGCCGGGGGCGGTGTGCGCGGTGATGACGGCCGATTGCCTGCCGGTGCTGCTTTGCGATCGCCGCGGTTCGGTGGTCGCCGCCGCGCATGCCGGCTGGCGCGGGCTGCTGGGCGGCGTCCTGGAGAGCGCGGTGGCGGCGATGGCGGTGGCTCCCGGGGAGTTGCTGGCATGGCTGGGTCCGGCGATCGGCCCGCGCTGTTTCGAGGTCGGGACGGAAGTGCGTGATGCCTTTGTCGCGCGAGATGCGTCAGCCAGTGCCGCATTCGTGGCGGCCGGACAGGACAAATGGCTGTGCGACATCTACCTGCTGGCGCGTCAGCGTCTGGGGCAGTCGGGGGTGAGCGCGATCAGCGGCGGCGGCGCGTGCACCTTCAGCGAGTCCGCGCGCTATTTTTCGTATCGCCGCGATCGCACGACCGGACGGATGGCGAGTCTGATCTGGCTGGACAGTGTATGATTCGCGCCATTTTCCGGATCGGATCGGTTTTCCCGTGAGCACCCTCGCCTGGATCATCGCCGTTGCACTGGCCGGCGGCGTGTTGAGTGTCGTGGCGGCGGCGGCAGTGACTCTCGCGGCTGGCACGCAGCGCGTCAATGTGCTGATTTCCTATGCCATCGGCGCGCTGCTGGGGGCGGCGTTTCTGGAAATCCTGCCGCATGCGCTTGAGCACGGTGACCCGCACCGCATGGCGGCAACCGTCCTCTTCGGGATTCTCGCCTTCTTCCTGCTGGAGAAGCTGGTCCTGTGGCGGCACTGCCATCACGATCATTGCGAGGCGCACGATGCCCATGCCCCCGTCCATGATCACGGGCGCTCGGGCATGCTGATCCTGGTTGGCGACACCTTCCACAATTTCGTCGACGGGATCCTGATTGCCGCCGCATTTCTGGAAAGCAAGGAACTCGGGATCGTCACCGCCCTGGCCATCATCGCGCACGAGATTCCCCAGGAAGTCGGTGACTTCCTGATCCTTCTTCATTCCGGCTACAGCCGGGCGCGGGCGCTCGCCTTCAACCTGCTGTCGAGCCTGGCCACTCTGATCGGCGCCATGCTCGCCTACTTCGCCCTGTCGCAATTGACCGGGTGGATTCCTTCGTTGCTCGGTCTGGCGGCGGCCAGCATGATCTATGTTGCCGTCGCCGACCTGATTCCCGGGCTGCACAAGCGCACCGAACTGAAAGCGACGGTGCAGCAGATCCTACTGATCGGGCTTGGCATCGCTTCGATCGTTGTCGCCCGCCTCCTCGTCGGCGAGTAGCTCCTGGTAGCGCCGGCGCTGGCGACGCACCTTGCGGCCAGCCATCCAGAGCAGCAACCCGCAGGGCAGCAGGCCGTAGAACAGGAAGGAAATGATCGCGGAAACCACCGTCGGCTCATTCAGCGCAACGAGGACGGTCACGTAAAGCCAGCCAATGGCAACGATGTGCATCCGGGTGATTATGCATTCAAATCCATTGACAGCGCTTGGGCTGGTATGGAGAATCCAACAGCTCGACCCCGATTCATCTACAGAGAAAAGAATGGCCATGGCGCAAGAGGGATCTGACAATAGCAATGCTTTCATGGGTTCGCCCCTGCGGTTCATGCAGGCGGGTCAGGAGATGGCGCAGCAGTTCATGACCTTCATCGGCCAGGCCGGAAATCCTTCGGCGACCGTTCCGCCGGCGGTCGACCCGCAGGCATTGATCGCGCTGCAGCAGCAGTTCATGAACCAGCAGATGTCGCTCTGGCAGTCGGTGCTCGCCCGCCAGCAGGGCGCCCAGGAGACTTTCAGGGTCGCGGCCGATGCCGGAGACCGCCGTTTCGCGGCACCCGAATGGCGCGCAAGTCCGGTCTACGATTACCTGCATCAGGCCTACCTGCTCAACACGAAATACATGAAGGACCTGGTCGAGCTGATCCCGGCGAGCGACGACAAGGCGCGCAACCGCATGCGCTTTCTGGCCCGCCAGATTGCCGACGCGATGGCGCCGTCGAATTACGCCGCGTCCAATCCGGAATTCATCAAGCTGGCACTGGAAACCGAGGGCCGGAGCATTACCGACGGCATCAACAATCTGATCAGGGATTTCGAGAAGGGGCGCATTTCGATGACCGACGAATCGGTCTTCGAAATCGGTCGCAACATTGCGACGACCGACGGCGCAGTGGTCTTCGAGAATGACCTGATGCAGCTGATCCAGTACTCACCGCTGACGCCGGAAGTCGCGGCGCTGCCGCTGGTGGTCGTGCCGCCGTGCATCAACAAATTCTACATCATGGATCTGCAGCCCGACAATTCGCTGATCCGCTTCATGGTCGAGCAGGGCAACACGGTCTTTCTGGTTTCCTGGCGCAATCCGCACGAAGAGCACGGCCACCTGACCTGGGACGATTACATCGAGCATGGTCCGATTGCCGCACTGGAGGTGGCACGGGAGATCTGCGACGTGAAGCAGGTCAATGCGCTGGGATTCTGTGTCGGCGGAACGATACTGACTTCGGCGCTGTCCGTGCTCAAGGGGCGGGGCGAAGACATTGCGGCATCGCTGACCCTGATGACGACGCTCCTCGATTTCTCCGACACCGGAGAGATCGGACTGTTCATCGACGCCAACGCGCTGGCGGGACGCGATTCGACTATCGGCAAGGGCGGCTTGCTGCCGGCGCGCGACCTGCAGAACACCTTCTCCTTCCTGCGGGCCAACGACCTCGTCTGGAACTATGTCGCCGGCAACTACTTGAAAGGACAGAAGCCGCAGGCATTCGATCTGCTCTACTGGAATTCGGATTCGACCAATCTGCCGGGACCGTTCGCCTGCTGGTACATGCGCAATCTCTATCTCGACAACAGCCTGCGCGTTCCCGGCAAGCTGGAAATGTGCGGTCAGCGCATCGACCTCGGCGCGCTGGCGATGCCGGTGTATGTGTTGGCGACGCGCGAGGATCATATCGTTCCCTGGCAGTCGGCTTACGAGACGACGCGGATACTCGGGGGCAAGGCGCGCTTCGTCCTCGGTGCTTCCGGCCATATCGCCGGCGCCATCAACCCGGCAAGCAAGAACAAGCGCAATTATTGGGTCAACGATGATGTGCAAGGCGATGCCGAAGCCTGGTTGGCGGCGGCGGACGACAGGCCGGGCAGTTGGTGGAACGACTGGGCAGCCTGGTTGAAGCCGCTTGCGGGCGAATCGCGGGCGCCGCGCAGGCCGGGAAATGACAGGTACAAGCCGGTCGAGCCGGCACCCGGTCACTTTGTGCGTGAACGCGCGGTCTGAAATGATGTTTCGCGGGAGGGGAGGCAATTTCGAGAACTGCACTGATGACGACGGGATTGGCAGACTCGGCGCAGCAAGCTGCATCAGGCTCGCGGCGCCGGATTTCAGGGTGGCCACCACCCTTTCCGCGAGGTCGGCCAAGTGGCTGTTCCGGTCAACGACGCCGGCCTCGCCCGCGACGTGACCCCCGTTATCGGTACCACTGTTTCCATCAACGGCGGCCAGCAGATGTACTGACCGGCGTGATTTTTTTGAACCGCTGTATATATCAACTAAGGAAGGAAAGAACATGACGCAACGTGTTGCATTCGTCACCGGCGCGATGGGCGGCATCGGTACCGCCATCTGCCAGGAACTGGCCAAGGCTGGCCACAAGGTGGTGGCCGCGTATCATCCGCAGTTCGACAACAAGGAAGAGTGGCTGAAGGAAATGACTGCTGCCGGCTTCAACGACTTCGTCTGCGTCGCCGGTGACGTCGCCTCCTGGGACGACTGCGTGAAGATGGTGGCGGAAGCCGAAGCGTCTGCCGGCCCGGTCGATATCCTGGTCAACAACGCCGGCATCACCCGCGACCGGATGTTCGCCAAGATGGAACGCGATGGCTGGGATGCAGTCATCAGCACCAACCTGACCTCGCTGTTCAACATGACCAAGCAGGTTTCGTCCAAGATGGCCGAGCGCGGCTGGGGCCGCATCATCAACATCTCGTCGGTCAACGGCCTCAAGGGCCAGGCCGGCCAGAGCAACTACTCCGCCGCCAAGGCCGGCGTGATCGGCTTCTCGAAGGCGCTCGCCGCGGAACTCGCGGCCAAGGGGGTCACGGTCAATGTGGTCTGCCCGGGCTACGTGGCGACCAAGATGGTCATGGCGATCAAGCCGGAAATCCTGCAGACGATCATCGACGGCGTGCCGATGAAGCGTCTGGCCAAGCCGGAAGAAATCGGCGGCGCCTGCGTCTATCTGGCCTCCGAACTTGCAGGGTTCATGACCGGCGCCACGATGAACCTGAACGGCGGTCTGTACTACCAGTAATTGCGGAATTCTTGCGCTGCATCAAGAACAGGCACCTGCGGGTGCCTGTTTTTTTGTTCTATAATTGTGCAGTGCACACAAGTTCGTTCGAGGTTTGCCGGATGTCAGAGGAAGTACGTCTTATCAAGAAGTACCCCAATCGCCGTCTTTACGATACCAAGACGAGCGCCTACATAACGCTGGGAGATGTCAAGGATCTGGTTCTCAAGTTCGAACCGTTCAAGGTGCTCGACGCCAAGACCGGCGATGACCTGACCCGGAGCATCCTGTTGCAGATCATCCTCGAGGAAGAGAGCGGCGGCGTTCCTCTCTTCTCCTGCGAATTGCTCTCCGGCTTCGTCCGTTTCTACGGCAGCGCCATGCAGGGGATGTTGGGCAAGTATCTGGAAAACAACATGCGCACCTTCGTTGATTTCCAGCATAGGCTGCAGGAGCAGTCACGCTCGATGTACGGCGACAACAGCCATCTGCAGGCGGATTTCTGGGCGCAGTTCCTCAATTTCCAGCAGCCCGCGATGCAGAGCATGATGACGGCCTACATGGATCAGTCCAAGAAGATGTTCCAGCACATGCAGGATCAGCTACAGAGTCAGACGCGCAACATGTTCACCGGCTTCAAGGCGGGCGCCGCGGCCGACAAGGTCGAGAAATAATTCCTGCCCGCCCGGCGGATGGCGGGGCGGTCGCTTGTCGGCGGCGCTCAGGCGCAGATTGATTCGGGCAATCGTTCCTGAATGAGATTGAGCAGCGGCGCAAAGACCTTCGGTGTGCCGGCGATGATGTTGCCGCTGGCCAGGTAGTCCGCTTCGCCGCGCATGTCGCTGACCAGTCCGCCGGCTTCCGAGATCAGCAGCGCCCCGGCGGCCATGTCCCACGGGGAAAGCCCAAATTCCCAGAACCCGTCGTAGCGACCGCAGGCGACATAGGCCAGATCGAGCGCTGCTGCGCCGGGACGGCGCAGGCCCGCGGTCTTCCGGGTCAGTTCCTTGAAGATCGCGAGGTAGGTGTCGACGTGATCGAACATGCGATAGGGGAACCCGGTGCCGAGCAGCGAGCCCTGGAGTTTGGTCCGCCGGGAAACGCGGATGCGGCGCTCGTTCAGGAAAGCGCCCGCGCCCTTGCTGGCGGTAAACAACTCGTTCCGGTTGGGATCGAAAACGACCGCCTGTTCGATGCTGCTGCCCGTCGCCAGGGCGATCGAAACGGCGTACTGCGGCAGGCCATGAATGAAATTGGTCGTGCCGTCCAGGGGGTCGATGATCCACCGGTAATCCAACTCGGAGGAACCCTTTGCCGCGGTCGCTCCGGACTCCTCTGCTAGAATCCCGTACGCTGGATAAGCGTCCCGCAGCGTTTCGATGATCGCAGCCTCGGCCTTCCTGTCGACCTCGGTCACGAACTCGTTGGCCTGTTTCAATTCCACCTTGATCAGGTCAAGGTCGTTGGATGCGCGATTGATGATCTTGCCGGCGCGGAGCGCCGCCTTGACGGCAATGTTCAGGGCTGGATGCATGGCTTAAAGAGCTGGCGGACGGCGAGACCGTCCGATTGATTTGGAGAGTCGCGATTTTACTATGAAGCCCGAATTCCTGCTGTCGCGAATCCGCGTCGTCCTGTGTCGCCCGAGTCATCCCGGAAACATCGGGGCCGCGGCGCGAGCCATGAAGACCATGGGGCTGACCGATCTGCGCCTGGTCGGTCCGCGGAGGTTTCCCGATCCGGAAGCCGATGCGCGGGCGACTGGCGCGGTCGACGTCCTGGAATCGGCAAGAATCAGTGACTCGCTGCCCGAAGCGCTGGCCGGTGCCATCTTTGTTGTCGCCCTGTCGGCACGGCGCCGGGATCTTGGCCCGCCCGGCGGGCAGCCGCGGGAGATGGCGGCTCGTTTGCTGGCGCAAGCCGGGCAGGGTCAGGTGGCGCTGGTCTTCGGCAATGAGACCGTGGGCCTGACGAATGACGAGATCCGGCAATGCCAGGCGGTGGTGACGATTCCGGCCAGCCCGGAGTTCAGCTCGCTGAATCTCGGCGCGGCGGTACAGGTGCTGTGCTACGAAATCCGCATGGCCGCCCTCGCCAGCCTGCCGGCCCTGGCTGACGCAACGGTTACGCCCGCGTCGTCGCCAATGGCGACCCACGATGAGGTCGAGGGCATGTATGCGCATTTCGAGGCGGTGATGACTGAGACCGGGTTTCTCAATCCGGCGCATCCGGGGAGGCTGCTGCCAAAATTGCGCCGTCTCTTCTCGCGAACCCGGCTCGAAAGGGACGAGATCAACATCCTGCGCGGAATCCTGGCCGCCACCCGGAGCCCGACCGGGCACGCGCGGGGAAAACCGCCCGCGACCTGAGGCCGGGGCACGAGCGACCGGCACGGCGTTGCCTCACGGCGTCAGGCACCACTGCGGCGTATGGGCGAACGCATGCCCCGTCTGCCCGCGACGGGGCGCCGGCCATCAACAAAAACCCCGCCTCGGGGGCGGGGTTCTTCAATCCTGAGCCGGATGTCCTGGTGGGTGCTGAGGGGTTCGAACCCCCGACATCCAGCTTGTAAGGCTAGCGCTCTACCAACTGAGCTAAGCACCCGGCATTGAATCAGTTCAAGGCGTCCTTGAGGCCCTTGCCAGGACGGAACTTCGGAACCCTGGCGGCCTTGATCTTCAGGGTCTTGCCGGTCTGCGGGTTACGGCCGGTGCGGGCCGCGCGCTCGCCGACGGAAAAGGTGCCGAACCCGATCAGGCTCACGCTGTCGCCGGCCTTGAGCGCGTCCTTGACAGCGGCAACGGTTGCATCCAGCGCGCGACCGGCGGCCGCCTTGGAAATTTCGGCTTGCGCAGCGATTACGTCGATCAGTTCAGATTTGTTCATGGGATCCCCTTTGGTGGAATTACGACATCAAGATTGTTCGTGTAGCGATTTATATCTCCCCGGAATTCCTTGTGTCAAGCTGATTCTGGCACCCGGCGGATTCCGGGATACGCTGCCCGGCGGGTTCGTCAACATTTCAAGGCGGCCAATTTGTCGAGGACCTTGCGGCGACCGATCAGCGCGATGACGGCATCGACCGACGGGGTCTGGGTCTGGCCGGTCAGAAGCACGCGCAGCGGCATCGCCAGCTTCGGCATCTTGAGCCCATGGCGCGCGACCGTCTCCTTGATCAGCGCATTGATCGCCGGCACCTCCCACGCAACTCCGGCGATCGCGGCGGCAAAATCGGCCAGCGCCGGTCGCGCATCGGCCGCCAGATGTTGCGCCAGCAGGTCCGGGGATGGCGAGACCTCGACATAGAAGACTTCCACCGCATCGGCGAGCATGTTCAGCGTATTGCTGCGGTCAACGTAGAGTTCGACCGCTTTTTCCAGGTCGGGCCCGGCGGCGGTGTCGACGTTGCGGGCGGCAAGGCGTACCCTGACTCTTTCGGTGAGGTCGGCGAGCGGCAGTTGCTTCATGTAGTGCTGATTGAGCCACAACAGCTTTTCGGTGTTGAACTGCGCCGCCGACGCGGTGATGTGTTCAAGGTCGAACCACTCGACAAACTGCTGGCGCGAGAAAACCTCCGCGTCACCGTGCGACCAGCCGAGGCGCGCCAGATAGTTGATCACCGCCTCCGGCAGGAAACCGTCGTCGTCGTATTGCATCACCGAAACCGCGCCGTGGCGTTTCGACAGTTTGGCGCCGTCGTCGCCGAGGATCATCGACAGGTGGGCATAAAACGGCACCTCGGCGCCCAGCGCCCGCAGGATGTTGATCTGGCGCGGCGTGTTGTTGACGTGGTCGTCGCCGCGGATGACGTGGGTGATGCCCATGTCCCAGTCGTCGACGCAAACGCAGAAGTTGTAGGTCGGCGTACCGTCGGCGCGGGCGATGATCAGGTCATCAAGTTCGCCATTGGCGAATTCGATGCGGCCCTTGACCTGGTCGTCCCAGGCGACGACGCCGTCCTTCGGGTTCCTGAAGCGGACCACCGGCGGCACGTCGGCCGGCGGCGCCGGCAGCGTCTTGCCGGTTTCCGGGCGCCAGCGGCCGTCGTAGCGCGGCTTTTCCTTCCTCGCTTCCTGCTCGGCGCGCAGCGCGTCGAGTTCCTCGCGCGTCGTGTAGCAGTGGTAGGCGGTGCCGGCGGCCAGCATCTGCCGGATCACTTCCTTGTAGCGCGCCATGCGCTGCATCTGGTAGAACGGGCCTTCGTCGTGCTCCAACCCCAGCCACTGCATGCCGTCGAGAATCGCCTGCACGGCCTCCGGCGTCGAACGCGCAACGTCGGTGTCCTCGATACGCAGGATGAAGGCGCCGCCGTGGCTACGGGCGAACGCCCAGGAAAACAGGGCGGTGCGGGCGCCGCCGATATGCAGGTAACCGGTGGGGCTGGGGGCGAAACGGGTGCGAACGGGCGTCATGGAGTGCACAATTCGTAAGGAATCCAAGGGCCGTATTCTATCCGACCCGAGTTTGACCCGACCCGGGACTTGTGGTTAAATGCGCGCCTCTCAGCGGGCGGTTAGCTCAGAGGTAGAGCACCGCCTTCGCACGGCGCGAAGAATCCGATGTTTTTTCATATCGGAACAGTTGTAAAAGTTGTAGGTTGTTGTCTTGTAAGGATGGGCGATTAACTCAGCGGTAGAGTGCCACCTTCACACGGTGGAAGTCACTGGTTCGATCCCAGTATCGCCCACCATCATAAAATCAATGACTTACGATTTTCAGTCATAAACGACTGCCCCAAGTTTTGCCCAAACCCCTGCCCATGTCAGCACCAGTGAGCAACGACAATGCGCCACCGGTATCAGAGTGCGCGAAGACAATGGGGGCAAGTATGTCGCATGGGTGGATACGCCAGATGGGCGGCTTGAAGCCGAAGGGGCTACCCCAAAGGAAGGAAAGGCGTTGCTGGCCGACTTGTCCAATCCTTGCCGCGGACCTGAAAATCGACCAAAATAAAGCACCTATTTTGGTTTGAATACGAGGCGCGCCATGGAACAGGTTCTCGCATCCCGCTCAGTCAGCATTACCGAACTCAAACGCAGCCCGTCTGCTGTCCTTGAACAGGCCGGATCGGAACCCGTGGCCGTGCTGAACCACAACCGGCCTGCCGCCTACCTCCTTCCCCCTCACGTCTATGAGGCCATGCTGGAACGTTTGCACGCTGATCTGCGCGCGGCGATTCAGGAAGGCATCGACAGCGGCCCGGCCATTTCCGCCGAGGACGTGTTCGCCGAACTCAATGCCCGCTATGCTGAACCCGGTAGCAGCTCCTCCACCAAGGCCAGCGGCAAGCGCTCGACTTGATGGCTAAGGTCACCTTTTCCCCGAAGTCCCGGCAAGACCTTCTCGACATCGGTGACTACATTGCCAAGGACAGCCGGGCCAATGCCCGGCGGTTCGTGGCCAAGCTTATGGAGCAATGCCAACGTATCGGCGCCTCACCGATGGGCTATGTCGGCAGAGAGGACTTGACCCCCGGTTTGCGGATGGCAGCCTTGGGCCGCTATGTGATTTTCTTTCGCGTAATTGACGGCACGGTTCGCATCGAGCGCGTGCTGCACGGTGCTCGCAACCTGCCTGTCGTGCTCGAACGCGACAGCGAGCGAGTTGGGGATGATTCTGCCTTTGATTGAGCCGTCATAAACGCGCTACCATCCGGGAAAAATCCGCCAAACCTTGAAGCAGGACGCAAACGGCGGCGGCGACCCGTGTTGCACGCACGCAGGCGATTTCCCCGACGCATGGGTTGACCGGACTGAAGCGAGGGTTAGAATCGTCGCCAGCAGTGGAGCCGCGCCAACTGAGTGACCAGGGGCGGTTCGCGGGATGCGTTCCGGCCTTCAGTCCATTCAACGGGTTCGTGGCAACGACGGAGGAGAGCAGATGTTATCCACCAACTCCATGGCGGCGCTGTTCGGCAAGTCGCCGTTCAAGCCGCTGCAGCAGCACATGCGCGTGGTCATCGAGTGCGTCGGCGAGGTGCCGGCGCTGTTCGCTGCCCTGATCGAGGGCAATGAGCCCGAGCTCGAGGTGCGGAAGGAGAAGATCTTCGCCAAGGAGGGTGAGGCGGACGCGATCAAGAACGAGTTGCGCAGCCACCTCCCGAGAAGTCTGCTGCTGGCGGTCGACCGGCGCGACCTGCTGGAATTGCTGGCGATGCAGGATACGATCGCCGGCATCGCGCAGGACATCGCCGGCCTGCTGCTCCAGCGGAAAATGGAAGTTCCCGCCGCCATGGCCGAACCGCTGGCGAGATTCGTTACCCGCTGCACCGAAACCTGCGAACAGGCGCACAGGATCATCGAGGAGCTCGACGAGTTGCTGGAGTTGGGTTTTCGCGGCCGCGAGGTCGAGCGGGTGGAAGCGATGATCCTCGAACTGGGCTATATGGAGAGCGATACGGACCTGATGGGCGCTTCCCTGGCGCGGGCGCTTTTCGCTCAGGAAGACAGTCTGAGTCCGGTGTCGGTGCTGCTCTGGTACCAGTTGATCCGCTGGGTGGGCAACCTGGCCGACTATGCCGAGAGGGTGGGTGACCGCCTGCGCCTGATGATCGCCCATTGACGACCGGGGGTTGGGGAGCGCGCATTACGGGTCGCAGCGGTCGTCGGGGCTCTTGAGTCCGTCACTTCATTTCAGCAGTTTATCGCCAGGGGTCGTATCGTGGAGTCTATTGCGCAGTACTCGACAGTCTTATACGTCATGGCCTTCGCCTTCGGCCTCTGCGTGTGCTGGGGAATGGGCGCCAACAATGTGGCCAATGCCATGGGAACCTCGGTCGGTTCGGGAGCCGTCACCCTCAGACGGGCGCTGCTCCTGGCGGCGGTCATGGAGTTCGCCGGCGCCTATCTGGCCGGCGGCGAGGTGGCGGCCACCGTTTCGAAAGGGATCATCGACGGCCGGGTGTTCGAGCCGGTGCCGCATCTGCTGCTGTTCGGCATGATCGGGGCGCTGCTGGCGGCCGGAATCTGGCTGGCGATCGCCAGCATGCGCGGCTGGCCGGTGTCCGCGACCCATGCGATTGTCGGCGCCATCTGCGGCGCCGGTGTCGCCGCGCTCGGCACCGGCGCGGTCAACTGGGAAACGATGGCCGAAATCGTCGTCAGCTGGTTGATCTCTCCCGTGCTCGGCGCCATTGTGGCGCTGCTCCTGACCCTGAGCATCCGCAAGCTGATTTTCAATACCGGGAATCCAATCCGCCAGGCGCGCCGGTGGGGCCCGATGTATGCCTTCCTGGTCGGCTGGATCGTGGCGCTGGTCACCATCACCACCGGGCTCAAGTACGTCAATATCAGTCTCGGCGGCGTCCAGGGGCAACTCCTGGCGATCGCGATCGGCATCGTCCTGGCGATCGTCGCCAAGGCGCTGATGGGTCGCATCCATCTCGAAGAGAGCGAAGACCGGATTTTTCACTTTGCCAGCGTCGAGAAGCTGTTTGTCCCGCTGATGGTGTTTACCGGTGCGGCAATGGCCTTCGCACACGGCTCCAACGACCTCGCCAACGGCGTCGGTCCGATGGCGACAGCCATTCAGATCATCGAAACCCAGGCGGTGAGCGCACGGTCGGCGGTGACGCCGTTCATGCTGCTGCTCGGCGCCATCGGCATCGCCGTCGGCGTGGTGACCTACGGGTACAAGGTGATGGCCACCATCGGCAACAAGATCACCCAGCTAACGCCGACCCGCGGTTATGCAGCCACCGTTGCCGCCTCGATTGTCGTCGTGGCGGCGTCGGGGATCGGCATGCCGGTGTCGACCACCCACATCGCGGTCGGTGCGGTGATCGGGGTAGGGATCGCCCGCGGCATCGGCGCACTCGACATGCGGGTCATCGGCGGCATCATCCTCTCGTGGATCGTCACGGTGCCCATTGCCGGCATTCTGGCGGCCGTCGTCTTCCATATCCTGCGCGCTGTTTTCGGCTAGAATTGGCCTCAACTTTGTCCAGACGGCGGCCCGGCGGGCCGCCGTCTTTCCTTCGAGCCAAGCGTTAGCCATGCCGGATCTGCCAACCGAGCCCATCGAGTCGCTGCAGAATATCAAGGGGATCGATTTCCCCACCGACGTTCGCTTCCGCCAGATTCTGGTGACCGGCCCTCCCGGCGCCGGCAAGAGCACCCTGATCACGCGCCTTGGCGGCTGGTCGGAGGAGGGTTACCTTGACTTGGCCAAAAGGCACTGGTGGCGGTCCGAAATCCTCTCGGTGCGGCCGCGGGAGATTCACCTCGGCATGCCTTTTCAGGGCCTGGGCGACGCGGTCACCGTCTTTGACGCCGAGTTCTACGACCGCGATCCGGTGCCGGCGATCGATTTTGACCGCATCCAGCTTCCGCCGCGCAAGCGTTTCTTCTTCAATGTCGACTGGTATCACCGCTACGTCTTCGAATTTCTCTTGCCGCCGGCGGAACTGGTCTTCGAGCGCCGCGCCGAGCGGGCGCGGCACAGCACGCACGTGGTGGACAAGGAACTCAGCCGGGAAATCTGCATCGTCCAGCACAAAGCATTCATGCGCCTTGCCGAACATCTGCACCGCAAGGGCTTCCAGGTCTATCTGCGCGATTTGATCGAGAATCCGCCCCGGCGCTTCGTCGATCGGCCGGCGCTGCCATGAACCTGATTGCCAACCGGCGGCCGATCACGATCTCGCGGCTTCTGGCTCCGCTGAAGCGGATACTCACGCGGCTGGGAGTTGGCCCGGGTCATGAAATCAGGCTGCGCAGCAACTACCGGCTGGGCGACATCAAGGTCCGGGTTTCCTTCGACCGTGTGCCGATTGAGATCACGCTGGGTCAGGATGACAAGAAACTCCATCTCTATCCCGAAACCCGGATCGACGAGCGCGGCAAGGCCATCAGGACCGGCAACTTCGTCATCGTCGATCCCGCCGCCGAACCCGACCGGATCACCGGCTTCCTGCGCCTGACGCCGAGAAGTTGGGTCTCCCTGGGGTCGGGGGACCGGGTCCAGCAGGCGCTGTTCAACTATCCGGACGCGGTTGACGAGGAGCACCTGGTCGTCATCCAGGGCCCGGAATCGCTGGTCTTCCGCAATCTCAGCGATGCCGGTTCGACCATCGGCCGCTTCGCCAGCGATGCGCGCGGCACGCGTGAAGGCAGTTACCGCCGCCTGCGCGAGATTTTCGGCGGCTCGATCGAGCCGTTGCCCGCGGACGAGGCGCTGGCGCTGATCGAAAAGGTCAATGAGGTCATGCAGTACGAGGCCTATCGTTCGCGCAACGATTGGGGCACTCCCGGCGGACTGGTGATGCTGCCCGGCAGCCTGACCCCGATCCTGGTCGCCGATCTGCATGCGCAGGTCGACAACCTGTTGACGGTGCTCAGCCAGAACGCCTTCCTCGATGCGCTCGAGGACGGCAGCGCGGCCCTGATCATTCTCGGCGATGCGGTGCATTGCGAGGAAGACGGGAAACTCCGCGAGATGGACAGTTCCATGCTGATGATGGATCTGATCTTCCGGCTCAAGCTGCGCTTTCCGTTACAGGTGTTCTATGTCCGCGGCAACCACGATTCCTTCACCGAGGACATCGCCAAGGATGGCGTCCCGCAGGGCCTGCTGTGGGCCAAGGAACTGATCGCTCGCCGGGGCCATGCCTATCGCAAGGCCATGGAGGATTTCTATCGCCTCCTGCCCTTCGTGGTCGCCTCCACCGACTTTCTCGCCTGCCATGCGGCGGCGCCGAAAGAAAATGTGACGAGGAACATGCTCGTCAATCTCCACCGTCACCCGGAGCTCGCCATCGAACTGGTCAACAACCGCCAGTTGCAGCCCAGCCGGCCCAACGGCTATGGCCGGGGCGACGTCAAGCGCTTTCGCCGCACGCTGGACCTTCAGAAGCACACCACTTTCATCGTCGGTCACACGCCGATGGATAGCGACAACACGATGTGGCTCAACATCAACGGCATCAAGAACCATCACGTGCTCTACAGCGCCCGCGTCGGGCAGGTCGGCGTGTTCACGCGCATCGGCGGGGCGATGGTGCCGCTGATCTACCCGGTCGATGCGGTGACCGCGCTCATCAAGCAGCTCAAGGACGAGCCGGCGTAGCCCTCCGTACCGGCTTCAGGAGGGCCGGACGGAGCCCTCTCCTGCCGGACCGCCGGCCAGCCGTTGCACGATCAGGCTGCCGACCATGTCGCCCTCGACGTTGACCGCGGTGCGCACCGTGTCGAGGATGCGGTCGATCGGCAGCAGGACGGCGATCGCCTCGCTGGGCAGGCCGACCGATTCGAGGACCAGGACCATGCTCAGCATGCCGACGCTCGGGATGCCCGGCGCGCCGATGGCGCCGAGCATGGCGACGACGAAGATGATCATCTGGCTGGCGAGGTCGAGTTCGATGCCGGCGAGGCGCGCGACGAAGAGGGCCGCCGCCGCCTCGTAGAGCGCCGTGCCGTCCATGTTGACCGTCGCACCGAGCGGCACGACGAAGCCGGCGATGTCCTTCGTCACGTGCAGGTGCTGCTCGGTACAGCGCAGCGTCACCGGCAGCGTCGCCGCGCTCGAACTGGTGACGAAGGCCGTGACCAGCGCCTCGCGCGCGCCCTTGAGGAAACGCCACGGCGAGACGCGGGTGAACAGCCAGAGGATCGCCGGGAGCACGACCAGACCGTGGAAAAGGGTGGTGCCGGTGACGACGACGATGAAATGACCGAGGCTCGCCAGCAACTCGCCCTGCTGGGTGGCGACCAGTTGCAGCAGCAGCGCGGCAAGGCCGAGCGGCGCGAGACGCATGATCCAGCCGACGATGCGCAGGCAGAGTTCCTGCAATTCGTCGATCAGCGTGCGGATCTGCCGGAAGTGCTCGCCGCCGACGACCAGTGCGATGCCGAGGAAGAGGGCGATCATCACGATGGCGAGGATGTCGCCCTGCGCCAGCGCCTTGAACGGGTTCTGGAACAGCCCGCGCAGGAATTGGGCGACATAGTCCGGCAGCGGCATCTGGCGCGCCTGGTAGTTGCGTGTGGCCTCGGCGAACATCTCCAGTTGCAGCCCCTCGCCGGGGCGGAAAAGGTGCGCCGCGCCGAAGCCGATCAGGATCGCCAGCCCCATGGTGGCGAAAAAGAAGGCCAGCGTCGTCGTCCACACGCGGTGCATCTGCCCATGCGAACGCAGGTTGGCGACGCCGCTGACGATCGACGCGAAGACCAGCGGCACCAGCACCATGCGCAGCAGGTCGAGGAACAGGTTGCCGGCCAGCTTCGCGCCGTAGAGCACGTTCTGCGCCGCCGGCGTCGTGTTCGCGCCGGCCAGCCACAGGCCGCCGGCGACGCCGGCCAGGCAGCCGACCAGGATCTGCGTGTTGAGGGAAACGCGTTTCATCGGCGCATTCTAGCGGCTCCGCGCTGTGGCATGATTGCCCGCTTACCTCCAGACGAGCCAGAAATGAACGATTTTTCCGCGTTGACCGCAGCCATCCTCGAATTCCGCGACGCCCGCGACTGGCGGCAGTTCCACTCGCTGCGCAGCCTGATCGTCTCGCTCAACCTCGAAGCCGCCGAACTGCTCGAACTGACGCAGTGGAAAAGCGACGCCGAGATCGAGGCGCTGCCGGCCGAACCGGCGAGCCGCGAGGCGCTGCGCGACGAGTGCGCCGACGTGCTGCTCTACCTGCTGCTGATCGCCGACTCCGCCGGCATCGACCTCGCCGCCGCCGCCCGCGCCAAGCTCGCCAAAAACGCGGAGAAGTACCCCGTGGACAAGGCGTTCGGCTCGCGGGCGAAGTATTCGGAACTGGAGTGAGGTTTTGCCCGGTGATCGGTCAAGGACAGCCGGTCATCCTGTGGTGGCCGGAGCAACGCCAGCTTTTGCCGCTGCCGCCTTCACGATATCGGGGCGTCCGGGTCGCACCGTTCGCTGGATGAGGGCAAGGAAGCCTAGCTGAACGGCAGCTAAAGCATGCAACGAATAGGTACTCACGACCCACAAGAGACATTCACACTCTCGGCAGGTCAGGGCTGGTTTCAGAGTGGAGCAGTCGTACAGAGCGGAAACCGACTGAGATCTTCTCGGCCGAAACAGACCTTGGGGCTTCGCTCCGTTTAGGTCCGCAATGATTCGGTTGCCAGTTCTTCGGCAACAAACTTACTCCAGAAAGGCGTTCTCTCTCCATCAAGAGGCCATAGTTACGGAAGCGGAAGATGCTCGTCAATTATGGCAATAACGACTTTGTTACCTGATTCAGGAACAGGCGCATGGATACCATTCGCCACGAATCCCTGTCAGAACAATAACTAACCGGTAGATTGCTGACCATAATAGGCGGATCACGACCGGTTGCTTCGGCGGAGGTGTGTGAATTGGCCATATGGCAGGTCTCGAAGTGCAGCGGTCGCTCAGATGGCGGCTTTGTGGAAGCGGTGTGCGGCGGCGTGTGGCCGGATTCAGAACTTCGGTCACTCTGCCACCAAGCGGACCGCGGGATCGCAATCGCCTCTCAAGGCAACCACCAGCAAGGGGCATGTGCCCCCTCGCTTGCTTACGCCGACTGGCTCTCCAGCATGTAGCGCGCGCCGTCGCCCTGGGCGAGGATGGCGGTCAGGGCCGGCAGGGTTTCGTGCAGGGTCTTTTCCAGCGTCCACGGCGGGTTGATGATGAACATGCCGCTGCCGTGCAGGCCGATGCCGTCGCGGGCGGGCGCCCTGACTTCGAGGGTGGCGTGCAGCCAGTTCGGCGCGCCGAGGTTCTTCAGCCGGCCGGGCAACTGGTGCGCTTCGAGTTTGGCGAGGAGCGGGTACCACAACGCGTAGATGCCGGTGGGAAAGCGCTTGAGCGCATCCTTCAGGCACTTGACGACGTTGACGTAATCATCCCGCGTCTCGTAGGACGGGTCGATCAGCACCAGCGCCCGCCGCGGTGGCGGCGGCAGGATGGCCTTGAGGCCGGCGAAGCCGTCGCCAGCGGTCACCGTGACCCGGCGGCCGGCGCTGGCGAAGCATTCCTGCAGGTGCTTGAAGTCGCTGCCGTGCAATTCGTATAGCCGCAGGCGGTCGCTTTCCCGCAGCAACTGGCTGGCCAGCCAGGGCGAACCCGGGTAGTGGCGCAGTTTGCCATCCGGGTTGAGCATGCGGACGAATTCCACATAGTCGACCGCAGCCGGCGGCAGGCCCTTCCGGTCCCACAGGCGACCGATGCCGTCGCGGTATTCCCCCAGCTTTCTGGCATGCGCCGATTCAAGGGCGTATCGGCCGGCGCCCGCATGGGTGTCGACGATCCAGAATGGCGCCGGCTTTTCGCCCAGGTATTGGGCGATCTGCAGCAGGATGAGGTGTTTCAGCACGTCGGCGTGGTTGCCGGCGTGGAAGGCGTGACGGTAGCTGAGCATGGCGCGGTCGCCGGGGAGTTCTAGAGCGGTACGAGGGCGAAGAATTCAAGTCCCTCGGAGGCTTCGAGACGTCTGCCGATCTGCCAGAGCTGCGTGTCGCCGTGCGCGTCGAGCCTGAGCTTGTGGCCGCTGGCGAGATGCCCGGGGCGGGCGATGATCCCCGGGCGATTGCCATAGCCGGGAAGGCTGTGGAGATAGATGCCGCGCCGGATTTCGCCATGGCCCGGAAGGTCGACCACGCTGACTTGCGGCGACAATGCCTGCAGGCCAAGTTCGAGACTGCCCTGGCTGGTGGTCGCGATGCGGCGCACCAGGCACACGTGCACGCTGCTCGATTCGCGGGCCTGCAAGGCGACCAGGTTGCCGACTCCGAGCTTCCAGTTTTCGCCCTGGATGAAGCGGACTAGGAAACCGTCGGGGCTCTGGTCGACCAAGGCCCATTCGCTGGACTGGAAGCCCCTGGCTCCGCGCCTGGCCACCAGATCGATGGCGCGGCGGCTGTGCGCGTCACCCTCGATGAACGGGATGACGTGGGCGATGCCGCCGACGAGGTCGGCGTGCGGCTTGAACGCCTTGCGCTGGAAGCGGCGCACCGCCCGCACGCCAATCGCCTGGCGCAGCGCCTGCAGCAGGCCGGGGGGGATTTCCGGTTCGGATCCGCCGTTGTCTGCCGCTATGCGGCTGAGTGACTTGTCGAGTTCCACCAGCACGCCGCTGCAGTCGATGATCAGGCAATCGTCCAGGGGAGTTCCGGGGGGGAGGCGGAGAAGCGGAATGCCGGGACCGGCTTCGCCGGGCCGAACCAGGAAGCGCTCGGCGGCGGCCTTGCGGTTGCCGGTATCCGGAGCGTCCTCGGCAATCACGGCGTGCAAGGCCAGTTGCCGCGTGCAGAATATGGCGGCCACCAGTTCATCACGTGGCAGCTTGCCCGGTTCCAGGTAGGCGAACAGCAGCGCGCTCAGGTACTGATGCTCGATCGGCGCAATCTCCTCTTTCGGGAGGCGGGCGCGCAGCGTGCGCGCCATCCGGCAGAGCTCGTGCAGCATCGACCAGGTTGACGCCGATGGCTTGGCGTAGGAGCGGTAGGCCAACTGCTGGCGGCGGGCCAGCAGCATCATCGCGCGATGCGTTGCGCGGTTGAATATGCGGATCAGGCGTTCCTGCTGGCTGCCCTGGAAGATCGTCCTGGCGAGCTTGAAGTAGCCCCCTACAAGCGCCTTCATCAGATTGTCGGCGGTCAGCGCCGACGTGGTTGCCGCGAGGGGGAGAGGCAACGACGAGAGATCGATATGGCGCTCGAGAACGGGGAGGGCTTTTTCCGCTTCCTGAAGGGCTTCTTCCAGGAGCCGGAAACGCATGTGGGTGTTCTTCTGTTCGGCGACGGCCGGAATGACGCGCTCGGTCAGTTCCTTCGCGACTTCATGGGCCGATAGTCCGGATACCGTGTCGAGCAGTTCGCGCACCTCGGCCGCCTTCCTTCCAGCCGGCAGGTGGCTGATGGGGAGCAGATCGCGTAACAGTTTCAGGGTCGGCTTCATGACGCGGCAGAAGTTTTTGCGGACGAATTATCAGCCATAACTCCCCCGTGTGACGTGGGATGTTTCACGTTTACGTATACTTGAGCGATGGAATTGCTCGAAATGCTGATTCTCCTGCTGCTCGGCGCCACTGTCTGGCTCTGGCTGGACAGCCTCAAGGCGCGCGAGATCGGGGTGAAGGCAGCGCAGGCTGCGTGTGCCGGCGAAGGCCTGCAGTTTCTCGACGACACGGTTGCCATCCACTCGCTGAAGCCGGTGCGTGACGCCGACGGCCGGCTCCGGCTGCGCCGCGTCTACACCTTCGAATACAGCGATACCGGCGACAACCGGCGCCCCGGGATGGTCACCCTGCTCGGGCAGCGGGTCGAGTTGCTGCATGTCCGTCCCCAACTCTATGTCGTTCCGAAGGCGCCGGAACCTCATGAAACCCGCCATTGACTCCGTGGAGTTCAGCGGCCTGAACCCCTTGCGCCTGCAGGGGCCGCGAGCTTGCTGTGCTGTCATCGGGCGGCTGGGCGGGCCGGTGTTGCATTGCGGCAACGGTATAATCGCCGACTTTCTGCTTTACGATGCCTGCCGTGACCGCCCTCGACACTGAAATTGCCCGCCGCCGCACCTTCGCCATCATTTCCCACCCCGACGCCGGCAAGACGACGCTGACCGAAAAGCTGCTGTGGTTCGGCGGCGCCATTCAGGTTGCAGGCGAAGTGCGCGCCCGCAAGGCCTCGCGCCACGCGACCTCGGACTGGATGGAGCTGGAAAAGCAGCGCGGCATTTCGGTGACCTCGTCGGTGATGCAGTTCCCCTACCGCGAGTGCATGGTCAACCTGCTCGATACGCCGGGCCACGAGGATTTTTCGGAAGATACCTACCGCACGCTGACGGCCGTCGACTCGGCGGTCATGGTCATCGACTCGGTTAACGGCGTCGAGGCGCAGACGATCAAGCTGTTGAACGTCTGCCGCATGCGCGACACGCCGATCCTGACCTTCATCAACAAGCTCGACCGCGAAGGCAAGGAGCCGATCGACCTGCTCGACGAAATCGAGTCGGTGCTCGGCATCCAGTGCGCGCCGATGACCTGGCCGATCGGCATGGGCAAGCGCTTCCGCGGCGTCTATCACCTCTACGACGACGCCATCGCCTTCTTCGACCCGCAGGCCGAGAAGGGCACGGCCGAGATCATCGAAGGTCTCGGCAATCCTCGCCTCGACGAACTGATCGGTGCCCAGGCCGATGAACTGCGCACCGATATCGAACTGGTGCGCGGCGCCTCGCACGCCTTCGACGCTGCCGAATACCTGGCGGGAAAGCAGACGCCGGTGTTCTTCGGGTCGGCGGTCAACAACTTCGGCGTGCAGAGCCTGCTCGACGCCGTTGTCGACCTGTCGCCGGCGCCCATCCCCCGGCCGGCGGTGACGCGCGAGGTGCAGCCGAACGAGCCGAAATTCTCCGGCTTCGTCTTCAAGATCCAGGCCAACATGGACCCCAGGCACCGCGACCGCATCGCCTTCCTGCGCGTTTGTTCCGGCCGCTTCGACCGGGGTATGAAGGTCAGGCAGGTGGCGACCGGCAAGACGCTGGCGATCAACAACGCCATCACCTTCATGGCGCGTGACCGCAGCACGACCGACGAAGCCTGGCCGGGCGACATCATCGGCATTCCCAACCACGGCACGATCCGCCTCGGCGAAACCTTCAGCGAAGGCGAAGACCTGCGCTTCACCGGCATCCCGTCCTTCGCGCCCGAACATTTCCGTCTGGCACGCATTGCGAACCCGCTTAAAATCAAGCAATTGCAGAAAGGTCTTCAACAACTTGCTGAAGAAGGGGCGACACAGCTTTTTCGCCCGCTTTCGGGCACCGACCTGATCCTCGGCGCGGTCGGCACGCTGCAATTCGACGTCGTGGCCAACCGGCTGGAGAACGAATACGGGGTGCTGGTCATCTTCGAGCATTACAACTGCGCGACCGCCCGCTGGATCCACGGCGACCCCGGCGAACTGCGCCAGCTTTCCGAACGCTACAGCGCCAACGTCGCGCTCGACGGTGCCGACGACCCGGTTTACCTGGCGCCGAACAATGTCTACCTGAACATGGTCAAGGAGAAGTTCCCGAACCTGCGCTTCGACGAGGCGCGCGAGGTGGCGTAGCCGGTCGGTTCGCCTGGTTTACGAGCTTGACGCCGCCGCCGGCGGGACGGCGACACAACCGACGCGGATTATGACCCGAGAATATCAGCGGGCAAGGCCCGCCGGCTCGCCGCGCCTGGGACCGGTCCCGGCGCGACTAGCGCCTGGCCAGCAGGCGGTCGATCTGGTTGGCGAAAGCCTGGCGGTCGGCCTGACTGAAGGCCGGCGGCCCGCCGGTGGCGACGCCGCTGCCGCGCAGGGTGTCCATGAAGTTGCGCAGGTCGAGCAGTTGCCGGACGTTTTCCGCAGTGTAGAGTTCACCGCGCGGGTTCAGCGCCAGCGCGCCCTTGGCGATCACCGCCGCGGCCAGCGGGATGTCGGCGGTAATGACCAGATCGCCTGCTTCCACCTGATCGACGATGTGATGGTCGGCGACGTCGAATCCCCTGGCGACCTGGATCGAGCGGATGCTCGGGTAGGGCGGCGTCTTCAGCCACTGGTTGGCGACCAGCGTCAACGGCAGGCGGGTGCGTTCGGCGACCCGGTAGAGAATTTCCTTGATGACGCCGGGGCAGGCGTCGGCATCGACCCAGATATGCACGGGGAGTCCGGTTGCGGCTGATCCCCGATGATGGTTGCCGCTCAGCGCAGCGGGATGACGATGGGCGAAATGCCGATGGTCACCGCAGGGGCAGGGCGGGGCACATAATAGCCCGGCTCATAAACCATCGCCGGCGGCCCGTAGTATGCCGCTGGCGGCGCGTAGTAAGCCCGCGGCGCGTAATATGCCCGCGGTGCCGAGTAATAGGGCGCATAGACCACCGCGGGTCCGCGATGCTTGTAGTGGTGGTGGTGGTGATGCCTGCCGTCCCAGCCATGGCCATAGTAACGGCCATCGGCCAACGCGGCCGTGGCCGAGAGGGACAGAACGGCGCCGGTCAGGATGGCGGCAAGGGTTCTCGTAAGCGTTTTCATGCGGGTACTCCTGCGGTTGAGGGCGCGGAACCGGACGCGCCGGATTCCATGAGCGAAAGATAGCCGGGCAGCGGCGCGCAAGCTGTTAATGTTTGTAACAAGATGTTCCGCGGCGCGTGGCGGCCGGATACGGGATAATGCAGCGATTCCCGCAACGACGACGCCAGCAGATGTCCATCCAATGGTTCCCCGGTCACATGACCTCGGCCCGCAAGAAGGCGGCCGAGACCCTGGCCATGACCGATGTCGTGGTCGAGCTGGTCGACGCCCGCCTGCCGGCTGCCTCGAGCAACCCGATGATTCACGAACTGCGCGCCTTCCGCCAGCGCCCCTGTCTCAAGCTGCTGAACAAGGCCGACATGGCCGACCCCGTGGCCACCAGGGCCTGGCTCGATCATTTCGCGCAGCAGCCGGGTGTCAGGGCGGTGGCGATTTCGTGCAGGAAAGCCGGCGATGTGGCCCGCATTCCGGCGCTGGCCCAGCAACTCGCGCCGCATCGCAACGACGCCGTCAAGCCGCTGCGCCTGATGATCATGGGCATCCCCAATGTCGGCAAGTCGACGCTGATGAACGCGCTGGTCGGGAAAAAAGTCGCGGCCGTCGGCGACCAGCCGGCGGTGACCAAGAGCCAGCAGCGCATCGACATCAGCTCGCGGCTGATCATCCACGACACGCCGGGCATGTTGTGGCCGAAGATCGATCACCCCATCGACGGTCTGATGCTCGCGGCCAGTCATGCGGTCGGGGTCAATGCCTACTTCGACGAGGAGGTGGCGACCTTTGTCGCCGGCTTCCTGCTGGCGAGCTACCCGGCGCTGCTCACGGCGCGCTATGGATTCGCGACCGAAGGGCTCGACGGCACCGCCGTCATCGAGGCGGTGGCCAGAAAGCGCGGCTGCCTGCTCAAGGGCCGTCGCGGTGAACCCGACTGCGAGAAGGCGGCGGCGATCCTGCTGACCGATTACCGCAGCGGCGCGCTCGGGCGCATCAGCCTCGAAACCCCGGAACTGCGCGCGGTGCGGGAGCAGCAGTTGAAACAGGCTGCTGCGGTCGACGGCGAAAAAGACTGAAAAACCGGGATGTCCGTCGCGGCTGAGTTCTCGTCGCGCAGCAAGGCAGTTTCCAGCCTCAAGTCCATCCGGGGCGGCAAATCGAGGTGACCTCCCGACCGGATTCAAGCGATTTCCCGGTCACTCCATTTCCCTTTGCCCGCATCATTTTCAGGACGAAGGCCGGTCGAGTTCCTGATCGATCATCGACAACGGATCCTCGACGGGCTCCAGGTGTGTCGTGACATGCGCATGACCCAGTACCTCTCGCAGTTCCATTTCGATCCGCTCCGCCCAGTCATGCGCCTGCCGCACGGTCCAGTCGCCAGGGACCAGCACATGCACCATGACGAAAGCGCGGCTGCCCGCCTGACGAGTCCGCAGGGCATGAAAGACCAGACCCTGCTGGCGATACTTGGCCAACACCCCTTCGATCTCCGCCAGCTTTTCGGGGGGCAGGGAACCGTCCATCAGACCGTCGGCGGAACGGCGCATGAGGTGCCAGCCGGTCCACACGATGTTCATCGCAACGAGCAGGGCGATGGCCGGATCGAGCCAGAGCCAACCGCTGATCCAGACCAGGCCGACACCGCCGATGACGCCGGCGGAGGTCCACACATCGGTCATCAGGTGATGTGCATCGGCCTCCAGGGTGATCGAATTGTGCTGGCGCCCCACCGCCATCAGGGTGCGAGCCGTGGCGAAATTGATCGCCGAGGCCGCCACCGATACCAGCAAGCCAATGCCCACGGCGTCGAGCGGTTGGGGATGCAACAGGCGCTCGATGGCGGTATAGCCGATGCTGAGAGCCGCCAGCAGGATCAGGAGGCCCTCGAAAGCGCTGGAAAAATACTCCGCCTTGCCGTGCCCGTAGGCATGACCATCGTCCGCCGGGCGCTCGGCCAGAGTCAGCATCCCCAGCGCCATCAGGGCGCCAGCAAGGTTGACGAACGACTCGATGGCGTCGGACAGCAGCCCGACCGAGCCGGTCAGCCACCACGCCACGCCCTTGAGCAGAATAGTGGCAATGGCCGCAGCGATGGATAGCCAGGCGTAGCGCTTCAACGAAGGGGTCA
>CAZKSD010000005.1:0-30562 GCA_964555315.1 uncultured Dechloromonas sp. | reverse complement strand
GGACGAGATGGGCGAAGGCAATCTTCGAAGCGTTGCTGCGCCGGGAAAACATCGATTCGCCGTAGAACATGCGACCGATCCCGAGACCGTACAGACCGCCAGTCAGATTGCCTTCTGTATGGACTTCGACCGAATGCGCCCAGCCGAGTTCATGCAGGCGGATGTAGGCGTCCATCATGTCGCGGGAAATCCAGGTGCCGTCCTGGCCGGGCCGGGGGGCAGCGGCGCAGGCGCTGATGACGGCGGCGAAGTCGCTGTCGAAGCGGACTTCGTATCGGCGGGCGCGCAAGGTCTTGCGCAGCGAGCGGGTGAGGCGGAATTCCCCGGGAAAGAGGACCATGCGCGGATCGGGGCTGTACCACAGCGGCTGCCGCCCGACCGTGCCCCAGGGAAAGATCCCGTGCCGGTAGGCATTGAGGATGCGCGCGGGCGAGAGATCGGCGCCGATCGCCAACAGGCCGCCCATGTCGGCGCGGGCCATTTCGACCGGAGGAAAGGAGTCGAGCGGTCCGATCAGGGGAATCAGCGAACGGCTCAGCGGGCTGCCCTCTTGAAGGCGATGACGTGGTCGGCATCGAGGCGGATGCCGATCCGTTCGCCGATGGCGTGGTTGTGGTGCGACGGCACCAGCGACAGGACCCTGGCGCCGCTGGCCAGGCGCAGGGTGTAGAGGATTTCGGCGCCGCGGAAGGCCTTGTGCAGCACTTCCGCCTGCAGCGGACTGCGATCGTCGTGCACGACGTCATCCGGGCGCAGCAGGACATCGACCTCGCAGCCGTCGTGGCAACCGGTGCAGGTTTCGCTGCATTCGATCGGCATGTCGGAAACCAGCTGGCCGAGCTCCATCTCGACATGGGTGCCGGCGGCAACGATGCCGGGCAGGAGCACGCCCTGGCCGATGAAGTCGGCGACGAAGCGGTTGGCCGGACGGTGATAGAGGTTGTACGGCGCGTCCCACTGCTGGATGCGCCCTTCGTGCATGATGCCGACCTCGTCGGCCATGGCGAAGGCTTCGTTCTGGTCGTGGGTGACCATGATCGCGGTCGACCCCTCGCGCTTGAGGATTTCCCGGACCTCGAGCGACAGCCGCTCGCGCAGCCCGACATCAAGGTTGGAAAAAGGCTCGTCGAGCAGGATCAGCTCCGGGCGCGGGGCCAGGGCGCGGGCGAGCGCGACGCGCTGCTGCTGGCCGCCGGAGAGTTCGTGCGGGAACTTGTCGCCCTGGCCGGCGAGACCGACCGTGGCGAGCAATTGGCGGACCCGCGGGTGAGCATCCGGCTGCGCCTTGCGCCCCAGCCCGAAGGCGACATTTTCTTCGACACTGAGGTGCGGAAACAGCGCGTAGTCCTGGAAGACCATGCCGATCCGCCGCTTCTCCGGCGCCACGCGCTGGCCGGCGCGGCTGACGATCTCGCCGTGCACGCGGATCTCGCCGGCGGCAATGTCCTCGAAGCCGGCGATGCAGCGCAACAGGGTCGTCTTGCCGCAGCCCGAGGGGCCGAGCAGGCAGGCGATCCGGCCGCTCGCCAGGCGGAAGCCGACGCCGTCGACGACGGTATGGCTGCCGTAGCGCTGAACGACGCCATCGAGTTCAAGTTGCCACATGGTGGTCGATTATAATTCGCATTTACTGTCATGCGTTCCGCCAGACCCTCCCCGCTCCTCGCCGTTGCCGTGTTCGTCGCCGTGCTGGCAGGATTGCCGGTGGCCAGTGTCGGCCTCAACATCTTCGTCGGCGGGACCAGCGAAACGTGGTCGCATCTGGCGCAGACGGTCCTGCCGGAATACATCCTGAATTCGCTGTGGCTCTGTCTGGGGGTCGGGGTCGGGGTCGCTACGCTCGGCGTGACGACCGCCTGGCTGACGGCGATGCACGAATTCCCCGGGCGCCGCTTCTTCGAATGGGCGCTGGTTCTGCCGCTGGCCATGCCGGCCTATGTCATGGCCTATGTCTATACCGATTTCCTGCAGTTCGTCGGCCCGCTGCAGACGGCCTTGCGCGAGACCTTCGGCTGGCAACGCGGCGATTACTGGTTCCCCGATATCCGCACGCTGCCGGGCGCCGTCCTGATGTTCGTCTGCGTCCTCTATCCCTATGTCTATCTCGTGGCGCGCACCGCCTTCCTGGAACGGGCGAGCGGCATGCTGGAAGCGGCGCGGACGCTCGGCATGGGGCCGTGGCGCGCCTTCTTCACCGTGTCGCTGCCGCTGGCGCGGCCGGCGATCGTAGCCGGCGTCGCGCTGGCGCTGATGGAAACGCTGGCCGACTACGGTACCGTGGCCTATTTTGCGGTCAACACCTTCACAACGGGCATCTACCGCGCCTGGTTTTCGCTCGGCGACCGCGTCGCGGCGGCGCAACTGGCGGCCATGCTGCTCGCCTTCGTCCTCTTCCTGCTGATGGCCGAGCGCGTCTCGCGCGGCCGCGCGCGCTACCACAACACGACGGGGCGCAACCGGCCGATGGCGGGCGCCCGTCTGCGCGGATTTGCCGCGGTCCTTGCGTTTGTCGGCTGCTTGCTGCCGTTGCTCCTGGGTTTCCTGCTGCCGGCGCTGCTGCTGTTGAGGATGGCGCTGGCCGAGGGCGATGCCCAGTTTGGCGAGCGCTTCCTGGTGCTGTCGCGCAACAGTTTCCTGCTCGCGGGAATCACCGCCGGCATCGGCGTTCTCCTGGCGCTGTTGATGGCTTATGGCGCGCGCCTGTCGAAGACCACGCTGGCCACCGGGCTCAACCGGCTGGTCGGACTCGGCTATGCGGTTCCGGGCGCGGTCATCGCGGTCGGTGTGCTGATTCCGGTGACGCGCCTCGACAACTGGCTGGCCGGGCAGTGGGAACAGTGGTTCGGCAGCAATCCCGGCTTGTTGCTGACCGGCGGCATCGCCGCACTGATCTACGCTTACCTGGTGCGTTTTCTTGCCGTGGCGCTGCATACCGTCGAGGCGAGCCTGGCCAAGATCACGCCGAACATGGACGACGCGGCGCGCAGCCTCGGCCTCGGGCAGGGCGAGACGCTGCGCCGCGTGCATGCGCCGCTGCTGCGCGGCAGCCTGTTCACCGCCGGCCTGCTGGTCTTCGTCGACGTCATGAAGGAATTGCCGGCGACGCTGGTCATGCGTCCCTTCAATTTCGACACGCTGGCGACGCAGGCCTTCACGCTGGCCTCGGACGAACGCCTGGCCGAGGCGTCGACCGCGTCGCTGGCCATCGTCGCCGTCGGCCTGCTGCCGCTGATCGCGCTGTCGCGGCAGGTTTCCCTTGCGCGCAAATGAAAACACCCCGCCGTGGCGGGGCGTCGCGGGCGAACGACGCGCCTACTTGAAGCCGGCGCGGTCGAAGATCATCTGCGCCTTGACCTGGTACATCGCCAGGTTTCTGACGGGCAGGCTGTCGGCCTTGAATTTGCCGAGCGCTTCCAGCGCCGGGTTGGTGACCTTGACGCTGTCGACCACCGGCCATTCGTTGTTGCCGTCGGCGAAATAGCGCTGGGCCTCGTCGGAAGCGAGGTATTCGAGGAACCTGACGGCAGCTTCCTTGTGCGGCGCGGTTTTCAGCATGCCGCCTCCGGAGACGTTGATGTGGGTGCCGGTGGTGGCCTGGTTGGGCCAGACGACGCCGACCTTTTCCATCAGTTTTTGCTCTTCCGGCTTGGTCGACCGCAACAGGCGGGCGACGTAGTAGGTGTTGGACAACGCAACGCCGCATTCGCCGGCGGCGACCGCCTTGATCTGGTCGGTGTCGCCGCCTTTCGGCGCGCGCGCGAAATTGGCGACCATGCCCCGAGCCCAGGCTTCGGCCCTGGCTTCGCCTTCGTGGGCGATGACCGATGCCATCAGCGACAGGTTGTAGGGATGGGAACCGGAGCGCGAGCACAGCTTGCCCTTGAGCCGCGGGTTGGCCAGGTCGTCGTAGGTCTGCACGTCGCCCGGCTTGATTTCGGCCTTGTTGTAGACGATGACGCGGGCGCGGGTCGAGAACGAGTACCAGTCGTCGGTGCGCAGATTGGCGGGAATGCGGGCAGCGAGCGCCTTTGCCGAAACCGGTGCGAAGAGACCCAGTTCGTGCGCCTTGGCGAGGCGCGCGGCATCGACCGTCAGGAAGACGTCGGCCGGGCTGTTGCCGCCTTCGTTCCTGATGCGCTCGAGCAGTTCGTCTTCCTTGCCTTCAATGCGGTTGATCCTGATCCCGGTCTGCTTCGTGAAGTTTGCATAGAGCGCCTCGTCGGTCTGATAGTGGCGGGCCGAGTACAGGTTGAGCACGTTTTCCTCGGCGTGGACCGACAATGCCAGCGTGGCGAGGGCGGTGGCGGCGAGGCGGACAAGCGACTTCATGCGGTGTGCTCCATTGGTTGAATAAGAATAATTAACATTCTAGGATGCTATGCGTGAGATGTAAATGCGAATTGTTATTGAAACGGGATGAAAAAAATGCGGCAGGACTGCCGCATCGGATGCTCAGTTTCCGTCGATGATCCGTCGGGCGCCGTTGTAGCGCTTGATCCAGTAACTGTCTTCCATGTTCTCGACGCGAACTTCGGCGCCGGTACGCGGAGCATGCAGGAAGTGGTTGTCGCCGAGATAGATGCCGACGTGCGAGAAGGCGCGGCGCATGGTATTGAAGAAGACCAGGTCACCCGGCTTGAGCTGGCTCGTATCGATGTGCTGGCCCACCTGACTCATCTCGGCCGCAGTGCGCGGCAACTGCGCGCCCAGGCTGTCCTTGAACACCAGGCGGACGAATCCGCTGCAGTCGAGGCCGCTGCTCTCGTCGTTGCCGCCGAAACGATAGCGGACGCCAACCAGTTTCAGGCCCTGCAGGATGACGTCCTGAGCCACATTGGTATAGCGTTCGAAGAAGGATTGCGGCTCGTCGGCCTTGCGGACCGACTCGGTCGCTGAAGCCGTGACGACGGCTGACGCGAAGCTCGCGGCCAGCAAAAAGGAGGAGAGAAATTTACGCATAGTGGCGGAATATATTTGAAATGCTGCAGGCTGTAAAGAGACTTTGCCGAATAAGAGGTAGTCGCAGCGCGGGGAATCGGGTCGCCGGACTATGTTCATTCCCTATAATTATGAATACAATTTGCCCTCCAAGAAGCGAGGAACACCATGCAATCCTTCAAGGCACTGCTGATCGACGAAGTTGACGGGAAGGTCTCCAGCGCTTTTGCGACGCTGGATGGAACGCGTCTCGACCCGGGCACCGTGACCATTCGTGTCGCCTATTCCAGCGTGAACTACAAGGATGCCCTGGCGGCGACCGGCGCCGGCAAGATCATCCGGCGCTTCCCGTGCATTGGCGGCATCGATCTCTCGGGGACTGTAATCGAGAGCGCCGACCCGCGCTTCGCGCCGGGTGATCCGGTGATCGCGACCAGTTTCGACATCGGCGTATCGCATCACGGGGGTTATTCCGAGATCGCCCGGGTTCCCGGCGACTGGGTCGTTCCGCTGCCGGCCGGGCTGTCGCTGTTTGACGCCATGGCGCTGGGAACGGCTGGCTTCACGGCGGCGCTCGCCGTCGTGCGGATGGAGGAGAACCGGTTGGCGCCGGGCAACGGCCCGGTCATCGTCACCGGCGCGACCGGCGGCGTCGGCAGTCTGGCGGTCGACATCCTGGCCGAGCGCGGCTATCACGTCGTGGCGCTGACCGGCAAGGAGAGCGAGGCGGATTACCTGCGCGGCCTGGGCGCTGCCGAGGTGATGTTGCGCGGCAGTCTCGATCTGGCGAAGATCCGTCCGCTCGACAAGGCGCGCTGGGCTGGCGCGGTCGACAACCTGGGGGGCGATGTTCTGGCGTGGATCGCCAGCACGATGGCGCAGGGCGGCACGATCGCGAGCATCGGACTGGCGGCGAGCATGAATCTGAACACGACGGTCGCGCCGTTCATCCTGCGCGGGGTGTCGCTTCTGGGAATCGATTCGGGGTATATTCGGGAACCCTATCGGAGCGGGGTATGGCAGCGTCTCGCCAGCGACCTGCGACCGCCGCATCTGTCCGGGATGGCGCGCAGGATCGGTTTTGCCGACCTGCCGGCCACGTTCAACGAATATATCGCTGGCCGTGCCAAGGGACGGGTTGTCGTGGAGATAGGCGGAGAGTGAGATGACGGATCCGGTCCGTATTCTGGTTGTCGATGATTCACGACTGGTGCGGATGGCGCTTGCCCGAAACCTCAAGGGAAGCTTTGACGTTAGCGAGGAGGGCGACGGCGAGGCGGCCTGGCAGCAACTCCTGCTCGACCATTCGATCCGGGCGGTGATCTCCGACCTGCAGATGCCCAAGCTTGATGGCGCCGGGCTGCTGCAAAGGGTGCGGGCATCCAAGCAGCGCCGCCTGCAGGAGATGCCTTTTATCGTCGTTTCCGGCGAGGAAACCGAAGAGGAGCGCGAACGGGTGCGGGTGCTGGGAGCTTCCGACTTCGTGACCAAGGGTGCTGGCAGCGCCGAGATCCTGACCCGCCTGAACAATCTGCTGGCCCTTTCGGCTGCCCGCGAGAATCTGGAAGCCGGGCGCGAGAGCATGGTTCAGGACCCGTCCAGTGGCCTTTTCTCGCGCAAGTACCTGGAACACCAGGCCTCGCAGGCGCTGTCGCATGCGGCGCGCTCGGGGGTCGACCTCTGCATCATGGTCCTCGGCTTCGATGCCTTTGACCGGGTGCGCGAACGCCTCGGGCCGGATCTGGCGGAACGGGTGGGTACGCGTTTCGCCAAGATGCTCGCGGGCAAGGTGCGAACCGAGGATTCGCTGGGGCATTTCGGACCCGGTCAGTTCGCCATCGTTGCGCCGGGAACTTCGCCGCTGGTGTTCACGGCGTTTGCCGAGCGCGTCCGGGAAGCCGTCGAGGTCGCGCATGTCCCGGTTCAGGGGCAGCCGGTTTCCCTGACCGTGAGTATCGGCGTGGCCAGTGTGCCGCCCGATCACGCGGACACCGCGCTGGCGCTGCTGGACCTGGCGGGTCGGCGGATGCGCGAGGGCATGCAGGCTGGCGGCAACCGCATCGTCGCCGGCGACGGCGTGCCGGCAAAGCTGCGCCAGCTCAAGGTGCAGAGGGCGCTGGAACTCATAGCCGCGCGTCGCAGCGAAGTCGTAAACCCGCATCTTGGTCAGCTTGGCGTCGAACTCCTGCCGCTGCTGCATCTGATGGATCGGGAATTGGGATTGAATCTGCCGTTGGCAGACATTGAACGCCGCTTTCGTGACCGGACAAGCTAGAAAAACAATCCGGCAATTTTCTTTTGTGCAGGGTAACCACGCTGGAGGGAGTCATATGACGACGTACAAGGAGTTTCACCGGTATTCCATCGACAATCGGGACGCATTCTGGACCGAGCAGGCCAAACTGGTCGACTGGAAGGAGCCATTCACCCAGGTCTGCGACTATTCGCGTCCGCCGTTCGCCAAGTGGTTCGTCGGCGGCAAGACCAACCTGTGCCACAACGCTGTCGACCGCCATGCGGCGAAGCGTCCGAATGACCGGGCGCTGATCTACGTCTCGACGGAAACCGACCAGGAGAAGGTCTACTCCTTCGCCGAACTGCAGCGCGAGGTCGAGCGCATGGCGGCGATCTACAGGAGCCTCGGCGTCAATCGCGGCGACCGGATCCTGATCTACATGCCGATGATCGCCGAGGCCTGCTTCGCGATCCTCGCATCGGCCCGCATCGGCGCCATCCACTCGGTGGTCTTCGGCGGTTTCGCCTCAGGCTCGCTGGCCACCCGCATCGACGATGCCAAGCCAGTCCTTGTCGTCTCGTCCGATGCCGGCATGCGTGGTGGCAAGGCGGTGCCCTACAAGGGCCTGCTCGACGAAGCCATCGACCTGGCGGAATTCAAGCCGGCCAAGGTGCTGATGGTCGATCGCGGGCTTGACAAGGACTTCAACAGGGTCGAAGGCCGCGACGTCGACTACGCCGCGCTGCGCGCCCAGCACATGGATGCCCAGGTGCCATGCGAGTGGATGGAATCGTCGGAACCCTCGTACATCCTCTACACCTCCGGCACCACCGGCAAGCCGAAAGGCGTGCAGCGCGACACCGGCGGCTACGCGGTGGCGCTCGCCTCGTCGATGAAGCACATCTACTGTGGCGGAGAAGGCGAGACTTACTTCTCGACCTCCGACATCGGCTGGGTCGTCGGCCACTCGTACATCATCTACGGCCCGCTGATCGCCGGCATGGCCACGGTGATGTACGAAGGCACGCCGCTGCGCCCCGATCCGGGGATCTGGTGGCAGATCATCGAGAAGTACAAGGTCAACGTCATGTTCTCGGCGCCGACCGCAGCCCGCGTGCTCAAGAAGCAGGACCCGGCCTACATGCACAAGTACGACCTCTCGTCGCTCAAGCACATCTTCATGGCCGGCGAGCCGCTCGACGAGACAACCCATGAGTGGTTCATGACCGAACTGCAGAAGCCGGTCATCGACAACTATTGGCAGACGGAAACCGGCTGGCCGATGCTGGCGGCGGTGCCGGGCGTCGAGAAGACGCGGATCAAGCTGGGTTCGCCGAGCTTCCCGGTCTATGGCTACGACCTCAGGATCTTCCGCGAGGACGGGTCCGAGTGCGAGGCCAACGAGAAGGGCATCGCCGCCGTCGTGCCGCCGCTGCCGCCGGGCTGTCTTTCCACCGTCTGGGGCCAGGACGACCGCTTCATCAGCACGTACTTCACGCTGTTCAAGGAACCGCTGGTCTACTCATCCTTCGACTGGGCGATCAGGGACGACGAGGGCTACTTCACCATCCTCGGACGCACCGACGACGTCATCAACGTTGCCGGCCACCGCCTCGGCACACGCGAGATCGAGGAAGCGATCCAGATGCACTCGGCGATCGCCGAAGTCGCCGTGGTCGGTGTCGAGGACAAGCTCAAGGGCCAGATGCCGCTGGCGTTCGCCGTGGTCAAGGACCAGTCCCGGGTGGCGACCCCGGAACTGGCCAAGGCGCTCGAGAAGGAGGTCATGGCGACGGTCGATGGCAGCCTCGGTGCGATCGCCCGTCCGGCCCGCGTGCATTTCGTCACCGGTCTGCCGAAGACGCGTTCGGGCAAGATGTTGCGGCGCTCGCTGCAGGCACTGGCCGAAGGGCGTGATGTGGGTGACTTGCCGACGATTGAGGATGCGTCGACGCTGGAACAGATCAAGAGAGTGCTTCAAAGCTGACAAAGCCCTCGGCTTCCCGTCCACACCCGCCGGGGCGACCCGGCGGGTTTTTTTGTGTCATGGCAGCGGGAATGCGTGCTGGAGGCGGGTGTTAGAATGCTTGCCAGACAAAGAATTCGGTGATTGCGAGCGAATGATTTACGAGACCGTTGCGGCTGTCGATATGGGCTCCAACAGCTTCCGCCTGCAGGTCGGCAGGGTGGTCGACGATCAGATCTATACGCTGGATTCCCTCAAGGAACCGGTGCGGCTGGCTTCGGGGCTGACCGCGGACAAATGTCTCGATCTCGAGTCGCAGGGGCGTGCTCTCGAGACCTTGCGCTGCTTCGGCGAACGCCTGCGCGGCCTGGATCAGGGCGCGGTACGGGCGGTGGCGACCAATACCCTGCGCGTGGCCAAGAACGCCGTGGAATTCCTGCCGCTGGCCGAGGAGGCGCTGGGCTTTCCCATCGAGATCATTGCCGGCCGCGAAGAGGCGCGCCTGATCTACCTCGGCGCCTCGCACTCGCTCCCGGCGGCGGCGCACAGGCGACTGGTCGTCGATATCGGCGGCGGATCAACGGAGTTCATCATCGGCAGGCGGCATCGACCGCAACTGATGGAATCGCTGTACATGGGCTGCGTCAGCTACACCCTGCGCTTCTTCCCGGATGGCAAGGTCGACCGGAAGCGCTTGCGCGCCGCGCAGGTCGCCGCAGCCAAGGAAGTCGAGCTGATCGCCCATGACTACAAGAGACTCGGGTGGAAGGAGGCGGTCGGTTCTTCCGGATCGGCGCGGGCGATTGCCGATGTGCTGGAGTTGAACCAGTTGAATCCGGGCGGCCGGTTCGGCATTACCCGGGAGGGGCTAGACATGTTCTGTGACCTGCTGGTCGATGCCGGATCGGCCGAGGCCCTCGATCTGCAGGGAATCAAGGTGGATCGCATGCCGGTCCTGGCAGGCGGAACTGCCATCATGTCGGCGGTTTTCGCGGAGCTCGGGATCGAGACGATGTCGTATGCCGATGGCGCCCTGCGCCTCGGCGTCCTCTACGACCTGCTCGGCCGATATCATCACCACGACATGCGCGATTCGACGGTGAAGCAGTTCCGCCGCCGTTACCAGGTCGAGATTGACCAGAGCGAGCGGGTCGAAGCCACCGCCCTGTCGGCGCTGATACAGCTTGCCGAGGGCGCCCCCGCCGCCGCTGACCTGCAGTTTCTCTCGTGGGCGGCGCGTCTCCATGAAATCGGCATTTCGGTGGCGCACAGCGCCTATCACAAGCACGGCGCCTATATCCTGACCTACGCGGACATGCCGGGTTTTTCCAAGAGGGATCAGGCGCGCCTGGCGATGCTGGTCCTTGCCCACCGCGGAACGCTGGACAAGCTGCGTGCCCTGCCTGCGGTCGACGGCGTCTGGAGGCTGGTTTTCTGTCTGCGGCTTGCGGTCCTGCTGCACCGGACGCGTGACGATCGCGTATTGCCGGCATGGCGGGTGAGGGAAACATCCGGCGGCTATCAGCTCGTTCTGCCCGCTGGATGGCTGGAGGAAAATCCCTGGACGGCGGCAGCCTTGAGCGAAGAAGCGGTAGCGTGGAGGGAAATCGGCCGTGATTACGCGGTCAAGTCGAGGACGGCGAGGAGGCCGGCATGAACAACCCGCCCCGTCTGCAGATCGAGTCGGGGAAAGTCGTGCTGACCGGGGAATGGACTCTGGCCGCGCTGCTGCCTCAGCTTCCGGAATTGCAGTCGAGCCTGGCGGCGGGCGGGTTGGGTGACTTGTCGTGGGATCTCTCGGGCGTCGACCGGCTGGACAGTGCTGCGGCCGTGCTCCTCTGGCGGACGTGGAACGAGCGCTGGCCGGCGGATCTGATCGTAACGGAAACCCACCGGCGCGCCGTCGAGCGCGTTGCGCTGGCGCCCGCCGGAGCGAGGTCGGAGGCGGTTACGGCTCGCGGGCCGGTCGCGCGCGTCGGCGATCTGGTGCTCGGCGCGATCGACAATGCCGTCGGGCTGGTGACCCTGTTCGGGCAGATGCTCCTCGACCTCTGGCGCCTCGCCCGCCATCCTTCCGACATGCCGTGGAAAGAAACCGCAGCAAACATCTACAAGGCTGGCGCGCTCGCCCTGCCGGTCACCGGCCTGGTCGGATTCCTGATCGGGGTGACGATCAGTTATCTTTCGGCGCTCCAGTTGCGCAGCGTCGGCGCCGACCTGTTCATCGTCAATATTCTCGGCATCTCGATCATTCGCGAACTTGGTCCGGTACTGGTGGCGGTCCTCGTCGCCGGCCGCTCGGGATCGGCGATGACGGCGCAGATCGGCGTCATGCGGGTTACCGAGGAAATCGACGCGCTGGCCGCGATGGGGATCTCGCGCAGTATTCGCGTGGTCCTGCCCAAGCTGCTCGCATTGACCGTGGTGATGCCATTGCTCGTGCTCTGGGCCTCGGCGATCGCCTTGGTCGGCGGCATGCTTTCCGCCATGTTGCAGCTGGACATCTCGCTTGCCTATTTCGTCGACAACCTGCAGCGTGCCGTTCCGGTCGCCAATCTCGTCATCGGCCTGACCAAAGGGGTTGTCTTCGGTTTCATCATCGCCTGGGTTGCCTGCCATTTCGGCTTGCGCGTCAAGCCCAATACCGAGAGTCTGTCGGCCAATACGACGACATCGGTGGTCACGGCGATTACTCTCGTGATCCTCGCCGACGCGGTCTTCGCAATCAACACCCGGAGCATGGGGATTCCCCAGTTATGAGCGTTGCGGAGAAACCATTTGTCGTCGAAATATGCGGCCTGAGTACGCGTATCGGCGATCGCCTGGTGCATCGCAATCTCGACCTGCGGGTCGAACGCGGCCAGGTCGTCGGTCTGGTCGGCGGGTCGGGCAGCGGCAAGACGACGCTGCTGCGCCAGATTCTCGGCCTGATCCAGCCTGCATCCGGCTCGGTTCGCCTGTTCGGAGAGGATCTCGGCGCCGCCGGCGCGGTTGCGCAGTCTGCCCTGTTGCGGCGGCTGGGCATGTTGTTTCAGGCGGGAGCGCTGTTCTCGGCGCTTCCGGCATTCGACAATATCGCTTTTCCGTTGCGCGAACTGAAATGCCTCGACGAAGACTGGATTCGCCGCCTGGTCAATCTCAAGCTGACGATGGTCGAACTGGAGGTCGAGCACGGCAAGTTGATGCCCGCGGAACTCTCCGGCGGCATGGTCAAACGTGTGGCGCTGGCCCGCGCCCTGGCTCTTGAGCCGGAGTTGTTGCTGCTTGACGAGCCAACGGCGGGTCTCGATCCCGAGCGGAGCCGGAGTTTTGTCAAGCTGCTCGGGCAATTGCAGGGCGAACTCGGGCTGACTGTGATCATGGTGACGCACGACGCGGAAACGCTTGCCGGACTGGCGACGCATATCGCCGTACTCGCCGATCGGCACATCATCAAATCCGGCACCGTAGACGATGTCATGTCAGAAGATCATCCTTTCCTCGCCGGTTTCAGGGATGGCGACAAGTCAGGGTTATTGTAGGATTCGTCAATGGAAAACAAATCACATGCCTTTGTCGCCGGTCTGTTTGCGCTTCTCCTGGGCGCGGCGGCGATCGCCGCCCTGATCTGGCTGCGCGGTACTCAGGACAACCTGCGTGAGTATGTCGTTGTCACCAAGTTCAGCGTCGGCGGTCTCAATCCCGAGGCGCAGGTACGCTACCGCGGAATGCGTGTCGGCAAGGTCATGGATATCCGGCTCGATGGCGACAACCCGAGCAACATCCTCATCAGGATTTCCATTGCCGACAAAATCCCCCTGACCAAGGGCACGATCGCCAAACTGGCTTCGCAGGGTGTCACCGGCATAGCGCATGTGCTGCTGCTGGACAGCGGCAAGAACAGCGAGCCCCTGGTCGCCACCGATGGCAAGCTGCCACGCATCGTCATGGTGCCCTCGCTGCTCGATGACATCAGCGAAAGCGGCCCGGCGGCGCTGCACCAGGCGCAGGATCTCATGGCGGCGGCGAGTGCCTTGCTCAACGAGGAAAACCGCCGCCGCTTCGCCGCAACGTTGGCCAATCTGGAAGCGACTTCGGCAAGCATGAAGCCGGCGATCGAAAATATGAATGCGACCTTGGTTCAGGTGCGCAAGTTGCTTGATGACCAGAATATCAGGAGCGTCTCCAAGGCGGCCGGCGAGGTCGGGCCATTGCTCGCCGATACGCGACAACTGGTCGCGAGGATGCAGGCGGCTACCGACAAGCTCGATGTGGCGATCGGCGACGCGTCGGCCGGCGGAACCTCGGCGCTGATGCCGCGGCTCAATGAACTGGCAGCCGATTTCTCGCTGACCTCCAGACAGTTGAGCCGCGTGCTGCGCCTGCTCGAGGATTCGCCCCAGGGGCTCGTCTTCGGCGTGCCGGCGGCGGCGCCAGGACCCGGTGAGCCAGGGTTTTCCCCGGGCGGGGGCCGCTGACATGCGGCACTTGCTGATCGTTGCCTGCTGCCTGCTTGTTGCGGCCTGTTATTCGGCGGGCAGGAAGGGCGGGGACAGCGCGCTGGCCATCTATGATCTGGGTCCGCCAGAGGTTCGCACGGAGGGCGTGCCCAAGCGCCGCGAACTGGCGCTTGAGGTGCGGGCCCCTCTGTGGATGGACTCGATGGGCATCGAGTACCGTCTCGCCTACGACGAGCCTGCCCGTCTGCGGGATTACACACGAGCACGCTGGGCAGGCCCGCCGGCACAGCTCATTCAACAACGACTGGTGCGGAAGCTCGGGATGCGGCCATCGGGGCAGGGCCGGACGCGCTGCGTGCTGCGCATCGACGTCGACGTCTTCGCCCAGATCTTCGATGATCCGGGGACGAGTCGCGGCCACCTGCAGGGCAGGGCGCAACTCCTCGATTCGACACGGGCGCTCGTGGCGTTCTACGAGTTCACTATCGAGAAGGCCGCGCCAAGTCCTGATTCGCGCGGAGGGGTCGCCGCCCTGACCGGGGCAGTCGATCAACTGGCTCACGAACTCGTGGTCTGGGAAGATTCGGCCAGGAACGACGGCCAGGGCGCTGCCTGTTCAAGCTGAGACGATGCGTTCGGCGATCCGCTGTTTCAGGTCTTCAAGATGGTCGTCAAAATGCTTGTAGTGCATCAGTGACAGCCCGAAGACGCAGGCATAGAGCAGCAGGCTGCGGCTCTTGGCCTCGGCATCCGTCAAGCCGGCGGCGACGAACAGCTTGCGGGTGCAGTCAAGTCGATAGAGATCGACCGCTTCGACGAATGTCGCCGCTTGCGGGTCATGGCGGGCCCAGTCGCGAACCGCGAGTTCAATCGCCATCCCCTTGCGATTGCGACTGGCGCCATAGACCTCGATGGCAAAGTGAAGCTGTTCGCGCTCCCGGCCCGGCGTCACCGACGTAGTCTTTTCGATGTCGCGAATGCGGCCTTCCTTCCAGTATTCGAGCATGGCCGTGAGCAGATCCTGGCGGTCCTTGAAATGCCAGTAGAAACTGCCCTTGGTGACGCCGCAACGCTTGGCGAGGACTTCGATGCGCAGTCCTCCGACGCCATCGCGGGCCAGCACGTCGATCGCGCTTTCGATCCAGTTTTCACGGTCGAGCTGAACCCGCGGACTCGCCAGTTTGCGGCGGACCGGTCGGTTCCGGGGGTTGACAGTAAGGCTTTCCATACGCTACCGTATGTGCTCCATACGAAACGGTATGGTCATTGTGCGCAATGCTGCGGACTCTGTCAAACCGATGGCAATCTGTAGTAAAAAGACACTGACAAATTCAACCGACTCAACTGACCGGAAAGGAGCGCTTTGTGAAGATTCTCGTCCCCGTAAAACGGGTAGTGGACTACAACGTCAAGATTCGCCTGAAGGCGGACGGCACGGGTGTGGATCTGGCCAACGTCAAGATGAGCATGAATCCCTTTGACGAAATCGCCGTCGAAGAGGCGGTCCGGCTCAAGGAAGCGGGCGTCGCTACCGAGGTCATCGCCGTTTCCTGCGGGCTCGCTGCCTGCCAGGAAACGTTGCGCACGGCAATGGCCATCGGTGCCGACCGCGGGATCCTCGTCGAAACCGACGTCGACCTCGAACCGATCGCCGTCGCCAAGCTGCTGAAAGCACTCTGCGACAGGGAGCAGCCGCAACTCGTCGTCTGCGGCAAGCAGGCCATCGATGACGACGCCAACCAGACCGGGCAGATGCTCGCCGCGCTGGCCGGCTGGCCGCAAGCCACCTTTGCCTCCAAGGTTGTCGTCGCCGATGGCAAGGCCGCGGTCACGCGCGAAATTGACGGTGGTCTCGAAACCCTCGAGATATCGCTGCCGGCGGTGGTTACGACCGACCTCCGTCTCAACGAGCCGCGCTATGCAACGCTGCCGAACATCATGAAGGCCAAGAAGAAGCAGCTTGACACCGTCAAGCCAGCCGAACTCGGCGTCGATGTCACCCCTCGCCTGACGGTCCTCAAGGTCAGCGAACCGCCCAAGCGCTCGGCCGGCATCAAGGTTGCCGACGTCGCCGAACTCGTCAACAAATTGAAAAACGAAGCCAAGGTGATCTAAATGACCATTCTCGTTATCGCCGAACACGACCACCACAGCCTCAAGGCGCCCACCCTCAATACGGTCGCCGCCGCCGGCAGGATCGGTGGCGAGATCCACGTCCTCGTCGCCGGAGCCAACTGCGCCGGCGCCGCCCAGCAGGCCGCCGGGCTGCAGGGTGTCGCCAGAGTCAAGGTGGCCGATGCCGCTCACTACGCTGCCCAGACCGCAGAGAACCTCGCCGCGCTGGTCGTTGCCATTGCGGCGGGCTACACTCACATCCTCGCGCCAGCCAGCCCATTCGGCAAGAACATCCTGCCGCGTGTCGCGGCGCAGCTTGACGTCGGCCAGATATCCGAAATCAGCGGGATCGAATCCGCTGACACCTTCGTCCGCCCGATCTACGCCGGCAACGCACTGGCTACGGTGAAGAGCGCCGACCCGGTCAAGGTGATCACCGTGCGTGCCACTGCCTTCGATGCGGTCGCCGGCGGTGGCTCGGCGCAGGTCGAGAGCATCGCTTGTGCGGCCGATACTGCGCAAGCGACGTTGACCGGCCGCGAACTGACCAAGTCCGAACGTCCGGAACTCGGCGCCGCCAAGATCATCGTTGCGGGTGGGCGTGGCATGGGTAGTGGCGAGAATTATCACAAGCTGCTCGAACCGCTTGCCGACAAGCTGGGTGCTGCCCTCGGCGCCAGTCGTGCCGCGGTCGACGCGGGTTTTGTGCCGAACGATTACCAGATCGGCCAGACCGGCAAGATTGTCGCGCCCCAGCTTTACATCGCGGTCGGCATCTCGGGGGCGATTCAGCACCTGGCCGGGATGAAGGACTCGAAGGTCATCGTCGCCATCAACAAGGATCCCGATGCGCCGATCTTCCAGGTGGCGGATTACGGTCTCGTTGGCGACCTGTTCGAAGTGGTTCCGCAACTCGAGGCAGCCGTCGGCTAGAATAGCCGTGTGAATCTGTCGGATATACTGTTGGGAGAGGGTTGGTACTGGGCGGCCTGGGCTGTCTGGCTGCCACTCTTCGCCCGCAGTCTGTTGAGGGCACCATGGGCCTTGCTCAGGGAGTCCGAGCAACTGAACGTGTGGCTCGGCATGATCGTGCTGCTGACGCTCTTGTGGAGTCTCAAGGCGGGGGTCAAGCCTGGCCTCTCGCTGCACCTTCTGGGGGCCACGGTCTTCACCCTCAGCTTTGGTCCCCACCTTGCATTCGTCGGCCTTTCGCTCGTCGTTCTCGGCATTACGCTGAATGGCGCAGCGGGGTACTTCAGCTTTGCAATCAACGCGCTCCTCATGGCCGGTGTCGGAGTGACGATCAGTCAGGCGGTTCATCGGCTGGTACTGAGCTTCCTGCCGCGGCATTTTTTCATCTATGTCTTCATCAATGGCTTCCTTGGGGCGTTCCTTGCGGTGTTTGGAGTGGGTATCACCGCGACTTGCCTGCTGGCCATGGCCGGCGCTTATGAATGGGACTATCTGGTCAGCGAGTATCTGTCGTATCTTATCCTCATCGGGTTTTCGGAAGCCTGGCTCAGCGGCATGTTGATCACCCTCTTCGTCATCTATCGTCCGGGCTGGGTCGTGACTTTTGACGATTCGATTTATCTCGCCAACAAATAGGTACTACAATTCGAAAAATTTAATGTCATTGGGGTCTGAAACGGTGAATCATTCCATATTTCGTTTTTCCCTGATTGCCGCGCTGATTGCGCTGTCGGGGGAGGCGGCTGCCATCGGCCTCGGCGAACTCAGAGGGAAGACGGCTCTGGGCGACAAGCCGCGCTTCGAGATCGATATCCTGGGTGCGGGGGCGGGTACGCTCGATTCCAGTTGCTTCCGGCTCAAGAAACCCGCCGGCGACGATGATCTTCCCTGGTTGAAGCAGGCGACGTTCTCGGTTCGCCGAGGTCATCCGCCGGTTCTTGAAATTCGTTCGAGTGTTCCGCTTGCCGATCCGGTGCTTGCGGTGGTCGTGTATGTTTCCTGCGGGCATGATGTTGTCCGGGAGTATGTCGTTCTTGCGTCACCGCCGATCGGCCGCGCCACGGAACCGGCGCCTCGGGTCAGGGTGCCGGCGGCGACTCCGGCGCCGGCGCTGCGGAGGGAGGCAGGAGCCGTCCGGGCCGCGCCATCTCCGCAGGCGGCGGTAGGTGCGCGTCCGCCAGCGGCGCCTGCCGCGGTGACTAGTCAACCGGCGGAGCCGGCGAAGGTCCCGGTCACTCAGGCTGGCATGGCGCCGGCAGATGACAAGATCAAGAGCATGGAGGCGACGGTTGGCGAGTTGCAGCAGCGTGCCGCCGAGCTGACCCAGAAACTCGAACTGGCGGCCGCCGCCCCGGCTGCCGGGCAGTCGCCTCAGCCTGAGGCCAAGCTGGCGCAGCCGGTTCCGGCGCCGGAGGCGGCCGTCGCTACGGCGCCCGCCAGCATTGGCTCAGGAGGCTCCAACAACACGCTTTTCGGCGCGCTGGTTGGCGCGCTTCTGGCTGTCGTTGGCTGGCTGTTCTGGCGAAACTCCCGAGGGCGGGCCGACGGGGCAATGGCCGGCAACGTCACCGCAGATGTCGAGGTTGACCCGCAGCGGAAGGATGAGCGCGAGGAGCGGGGCGGCGTCGACCTGCGGGTAGATCCTGTAGCCATGGGAATGCCGATGAAGCTTGCAGTCGATGCCGAAGCGCCGGCAGCCTCGGCGCCGACTGCCGGAACACCGTCGCGGCTGGACTCGATCATGTCGGTCTCGGCGGCTACGGTCGACGAGCATTTCGAGGCCAATCCGGTCATGGAACTGGCTGAAATCATGCTTTCTTTCGGGCGCGTAAAGGGTGCGGCCCAAGCGCTGCAGGAGTATGTCGACAGCAATCCGCAGGAAGCGCTCAAGCCATGGATCCGGCTCATGGAAATCTACCGGATGGCGGGAATGCGCAAGGAATTCGAGAACGTTGCCCGCGACCTCAACAGGAATTTCAACGTAGAGGTGCAGCGGTGGGAGCAGGCAGTCGAGCCCGAGAGCGAGGGGCCGGTTGACGTGATCCTCGATACCGAGCCAGTGGCCGCGGGCAACCGGGTTGCCGATGGCAAGGCCGAAGGCATCGAGGGCATGCCAGCGATCACGGAACAGGTTCTCATGCGCTGGAACGACGGCAGCGTCATCGAATACATGAATCAACTGCTGCGCGACAACCGGGGCGGTACGCGTCTGGGCTTCTCGTTGCCGGTCATCAGCGACATCCTGTTCCTGGTCGAGTTGAAGGAAGTGTCAAACAAGATAGAAAGTGAGTCGGCTAAGTCATGAGTGAATATCTGGCCCCATTGAAGGACATCCGGTTCGTCATGCAGGATCTTGCCGGTCTTGATCAGATCGCGTCGCTGCCGGGTTTCGAGGAAGCGACTCCGGACGTAGTGGATGCGATTCTCGACGAAGCGGCGAAGTTTGCGGGCGGCATACTTTCGCCCCTCAATCAGGCCGGCGACCAGGACGGCGCCCGGTGGAAGGATACCGTGGTCACCACCACGCCGGGGTTCAAGGAGGCTTATCGGCAGTTCGTGGACAACGGCTGGAACGCGCTCGGCTGCGACCCGGAGTTCGGCGGGCAGGGATTGCCGCGGTTGCTGGCGACAGCCGTCAGCGAGATGTGGAAGGCGTCCAACCATGCCTTCTCGCTGTGTCCGATGCTGACCCAGGGAGCCATCGAGGCGCTGATGATTGCCGGCAGCGACGAGCAGAAGGCGGCCTACCTGCCGAACCTCGTCTCCGGTGAATGGGCTGGGACGATGAACCTGACCGAGCCGTCCGCGGGTTCCGATCTGGCGGCGGTGCGTAGTCGCGCCGAACTGGTCGGCGACGGCACCTACCGGATTTTCGGCCAGAAGATTTTCATCACCTACGGTGAGCACGACATGACGGAAAACATCGTGCATCTCGTGCTGGCGCGTACCCCCGATGCGCCCGAAGGCGTCAAGGGCATCTCGCTGTTCGTCGTGCCCAAGTTCATGCTCAAGGCGGATGGCAAACCGGGCGAGCGCAACGATGTCTACTGTGTTTCGATCGAGCACAAGCTTGGCATCAACGGCAGCCCGACGGCGGTACTGGCCTTCGGCGACCACGGCGGCGCCATCGGCACGCTGGTCGGCGAAGAGAATCGCGGCCTCGAATACATGTTCATCATGATGAATGCCGCCCGCTTCAATGTCGGTCTGGAAGGTCTGGGCGATGCCGAAAGGGCGTATCAGCGGGCCGTGGGCTATGCCAGGGAGCGTGTCCAGGGCACCGAAGTCGGTGTCCGTGGCGGCCCGAAGGTGCCGATCATCCGCCACCCCGATGTCCGCCGCATGCTGATGTCGATGCGTGCCCGCATCGAAGCGATGCGCGCGCTGGCCTACGTCACCGCCGCTGCCCTCGACAGTGCGCACCAGGCTCCGGATGGCGGCGAACGTGCTCGGGCGCAGGCCTTCGCCGACCTGATGATTCCGGTGGTCAAGGGCTGGAGCACCGAGAGCTCGGTCGACATCGCTTCGCTCGGCGTCCAGGTGCACGGCGGCATGGGCTACATCGAGGAAACCGGTGCTGCCCAGCATCTGCGCGATGCCCGCATCACTACGATCTACGAAGGAACGACGGCCATCCAGGCCAACGATCTGATCGGCCGCAAGATTGCCCGCGAGCAGGGCGCCACCATCAACGCGGTGATCGGCGAAATGCGGACCGCCGCCGCTGGGTTGGACGGCGATCTCGCAACTGTCGGCAGTCGTCAGCTTGCCGCGGTCGACGCCCTCGAAAGGGCGGTTTTCTGGATCGTCGCCAATTTTTCCGGCGACCCGAAGGCGGTTCATGCCGGGGCGGTGCCCTTTCTCCACCTGTTCGGCATCGTTGCCGGCGGCTGGCAGATGGGGCGGGCGGCGGTGATCGCCCGGACAAGAATCGCGGCCGGAGATGGCGACCCGTTCTGGGCGGCCAAGCTGGCGACGACCCGCTTCTTCGCCGATCATTTCCTGACGCAGGCAGACGGCCTGGCGGAATCGGTGATTGGCGGGGCGACCGGCGCGCTGGAAATGGCCGACGACAGCTTCTGACAAATTCCCGCGTTTTGGCCGAAAGCCGGTGATAGTTGTTATAATCTCCGGCTTTTCAACCTTGCCCCACCGCTTTCGCATGGCGGGGGGCTGATCCCATAAGGAGTTTGCATGCGTCATTACGAAATCTGCTTTATCGTCCATCCGGACCAGAGCGAACAGGTGCCCGGCATGGTCGAGCGCTACCGTTCCATCGTGTCCGCCAAGGGTGGCGCGATCCATCGCCTGGAAGACTGGGGCCGTCGCCAGTTGGCTTACCCGATCCAGAAGATCCACAAGGCCCACTACGTTCTGATGAACATCGAGTGCGACGGCGAAACGCTGAACGAGCTCGAGCACTCGTTCAAGTTCAACGATGCCGTGCTGCGCCACCTTACCGTCAAGATGAAGGCTGCGGTGACGACTCCTTCCCCGATGATGAAGGAAGAGAAGTCACGGTCAATGATGCCTGGTGACACGGCTCCGGCCGAGTCGACCGAAGCGGCAGTTGCCTGAAGCCAATCCGCACGGGAAGAACGGCTGAACTGCATCGAACTCTCGGGAAGGCTGGTCGAGCGCAAGGCTCTGCGCTATACCCCGGCCGGAGTGCCGGTCAGCGAAGGATGGCTGCAGCACAGCTCCGCGCAGAGCGAAAGCGGTGCAGAACGCCTGGTGGAGGTGGAAATCGCCGTTGTGGCCCTGGGCGAACCGGCCCGCTGGCTTCAGGCGGTATCCCTCGGCGGGGCAGTCAATGTGACTGGCTTTCTCGCGGCCAGGAGCCGCAACAGCAAGACGCCCGTGCTGCATGTGAATTCAATCGAATTTTTGGAAGGAAATGAAAATGGCTCGATTCTTCAAGAAGAAGGAAGACGACAAGAAAAAGAAGCGCGGTAGCGGTCTCTTCAAGCGCCGCAAGTTCTGCCGTTTCACGGCGGAAAAGGTCGAACAGATCGACTACAAGGATGTGGATGTCCTGAAGGAATATATCCAGGAAAACGCCAAGATCATGCCCGCCCGGCTGACCGGCACCAAGGCGGGTTATCAGCGCCAGTTGGGCACGGCGATCAAGCGCGCCCGCTTCCTGGCCCTGCTGCCCTACACCGACAACCATCAATAATTCCCGGGGAGACGAAACATGCAAATCATTCTGCTCGAGAAGGTAATCAACCTCGGCAACTTGGGGGACATCGTCAAGGTCAGAGACGGCTATGCCCGCAACTTCCTGATCCCGAAGCATATGGCGAAGCGTGCCACGCCGGCTGCCCTGGCCGAATTCGAGGCCCGGCGCGCCGAACTGGAAAGGATTGCCGCCGAAAAGCGCGATGCGGCTCAAGGCATTGCCGACAAGATGGCCGGTCTCTCGGTTTCCGTTGCCCGCAAGGCCGGCATGGACGGTCGTCTGTTCGGGTCGGTCGGCAATGCCGATATCGCCGATGCGCTCAGGACTGCCGGCTTCGACGTAGACAAGTCGGCCATCCGCATGCCGGATGGCCCGCTGAAGACGATCGGCGAATTTCCGCTCGACGTTGTGGTGCACGCCGACGTGACGGCCAACATCACCGTGGCGGTTGTTTCCGGCTGATCCGGGTTGCCCGGCGTGACCGAAGGCCTCGCAATCGCGGGGCCTTTTTAATTTAAACTTGGCCACATGAACCAGCGCCTCCAGAAGAACGCCGTCAGCGACTCCGCGCTTGCCCAGTTGCGGGTGCCGCCGCACTCGATCGAAGCCGAGCAGTCGGTCCTTGGCGGCTTGTTGCTCGACAACCAGGCATGGGACCGGATGGGCGATCTGGTTACCGACGGTGATTTCTATCGCGATGAGCATCGGCGGATTTTCCGGCAGATTCGCAACCTGCTCGAGAGATCGAGGCCGGCCGACGTGGTCACGGTTGCCGAAGCGCTCGAAGGCGCGGGCGAAGGCGAACAGACCGGCGGGTTGGCGTACCTCGGCGAACTTGCCGCGAACACGCCGTCGGCCGCGAATATCAGGCGTTACGCCGAGATTGTTCGCGAACGGGCTGTCCTGCGCCAACTGGTCGCCACGGCCGACGAGATTGCTGCCGACGCGCTGAACCCGCTCGGGCGGGATGCCGAGACCCTGCTCGATGAGGCGGAATCCAAGATCTTCGCCATTGCTGAAGCCGGTGCGGGCCACAGCGACGGTTTCGTCCACATCAATCCCTTGCTGACCCAGGTCGTCGAGCGCATCCAGGAACTGCACGACCGCGACAATCCGTCGGACATCACCGGCATTCCCACCGGCTATGTCGATCTTGACCGGATGACATCAGGTTTTCAGGCCGGCGATCTGATCATCGTCGCGGGAAGGCCGTCGATGGGAAAAACAGCGTTCGCACTGAACATTGCCGAGAGTGTCGCGGTCGACACCGGGCTGCCGGTAGGCATCTTCTCGATGGAAATGGGCGGCACGCAACTGGCGATGCGAATGCTGGCGTCGATCGGCCGCCTCGATTCGCATCGGGTGCGCAGCGGACGCCTGACCGATGACGAATGGTCGCGCCTCTCTTTCGCGCTGGGCAAGCTGCATGAGGCGCCCATCTATATCGACGAAACCGGCGGCCTGACGCCGGCCAACCTGCGCGCTCGGGCACGACGGCTGGCGCGCCAGTATGGAGGCAAGCTTGGCCTGATGGTCATCGACTACATCCAGTTGATGAGCAGCAATCGTCAGGGCGAGAACCGGGCTACCGAAGTTTCGGACATTTCGCGGGCGATCAAGTCGCTGGCCAAGGAACTGCAGGTGCCCATCGTGGCCTTGTCACAACTTTCGCGCAAGGTCGAGGAGCGCAACGACAAGCGTCCGATGATGTCGGACCTGCGCGAGTCGGGCGCCATCGAGCAGGATGCCGATGTGATCCTGATGATGTATCGCGAGGAATACTACAAGCCCGACACGCAGGACAAGGGCATTGCCGAAGTGATCATCGGCAAGCAGCGCAACGGGCCGACCGGCACGGTCAGGCTGACCTTCCTCGGCGAATACACGCGCTTCGAGAGTCTCGCCGACGTTGGGTCCGGGCGCCCCGGTTACTGACCAGCGGTTTGGTAAGGCTAGAGTTCAACGCGGCGGCGCGCGTTGATCGTGTATTCGAAGCCACCGGGGTCGGTCCCGTCGCGCAGGGTTCCCCGCGATTCGAGTTGCGGGAAGAGCAGGAACGGAATCCGGGTCTGGCGACCAGGCAATTCGACATCGGTTCCGACGTTGAAGGCGATCCAGTTCATTTCCCAGACGCCGAACAGGATCTTGCGCAGGGACAACAGCTTGCTGTCACGATCCGATAATCCTTCCATCGCCATCGCTCGCCGGACATCGCTGGGGTCGACCGGAATCCAGCCAAAGCCGGGGATGTAGAACTCCGCCCGGACGTGTTGGGCCCGGGTCGCATCTTCACCGTTGAGTCCCAGACTGCGGAAAAGCCGGGAGGGCCCGACGCGCAAGCCGTAAACGCAGCGTGCCGGAATGCCGATGGCGCGGCAGAGCGCCACGAACAGGCCGTTGATGTCGGCCGAGCGCCCGCCGTACGTTCCGCGGATGAGTTGCTGGCTGACGTTGCCGCCGCCACAGCCGGGCGATGCGGGATCGTAGATCGTATTGTCTACGACCCAGTCGTAGACTGCCTTGGCCTGTGCCACCGGATCCTTGATCCGGCCGACGATCCGTTCGCCCAGTTGGTGGGCCAGGCCGTCATTGGGAATCAGTTGGGACGACTGAAGGTTCCGCCGGAGAATGTCCTCACGCTCGGGTGCGACGGTACGCTTGGCGACATCGAAATGGCGGTCCGCCGTCGTGACCAGCGTCCTGACCTGGAATCGTGCATCGTTGCCGTCGGCCCATTCGGAATGGAACACTTCAAGGTCGCCGTCGGGCAGCCGGCGCATGGTGGAAAGCTTCGGGTTGCCATCCCAACTGTGGCCAAGGGTCCGCTGGAAAAGGGTGTCCTGATTGAGCGTCAGGGGCAGCCACAGGCGGGTCTGCCCGGATGCGCCCTTGACCGTGACGCTGGTCGTAACCTCATAGGTCTGCCAATTTACAGGCGGTTCGGCTGCCTTGACCGGAGGCAGGCGACTGGCGGATGTTCCCTGGGGCGGTTTTTCGATGATCGGATCTTCGGCGGTATGGGCGACCGGACCCTGTGGCCGGGTCGACGCGGGGACGGGCTTGGCGTTGCTGCGGCTGCCCGATGACTTCCTCGAGGCAGGTTTCGACGCCGGCTTGGCGTCAGACTTCTTCTTTGCCGCCATCGCTTCGCCCGACAACAGCGAGAGGACAACTGCGGTGGCAAGAAAATCACGGCGTTTCAAATGTTCCTCCGGCGGAGACAACCCGTGGCTGAAACGAAAAGGCCGTGTCGCTGACACGGCCCCTGTTGGTTATTGAAGCGGATTATAACACCTCGGCGGCGTGGTCAGCCAAGCGGGAACGCTCGCCGCGTTGTAACGTTATGTGACCGGAGTGTTGCCAGCCCTTGAAGCGGTCGACCACGTAGGTCAGGCCGGAACTGCCCTCGGTCAGGTAGGGCGTGTCGATCTGCGCGACATTCCCGAGGCAGATGACCTTGGTGCCGGGGCCGGCCCGGGTGATCAGGGTCTTCATCTGCTTGGGCGTCAGGTTCTGCGCCTCGTCGATGATCAGGTATTTCTTGAGGAAGGTGCGGCCGCGCATGAAGTTGAGCGACTTCACCTTGATCCGCGAGCGGATGATGTCGTGCGTCGCCGCCTTGCCCCAGTCGCCGCCATAAGGGCTGCCGCTGTCCTCGGTATGCGTCAGGACGTCGAGATTGTCCTCGAGCGCGCCCATCCACGGCGCCATCTTCTCCTCCTCGGTCCCCGGGAGGAAGCCGATATCCTCGCCGACCGGAACGGTAACGCGGGTCATGATGATTTCGGCAAAGCGCTTGCTTTCCAGGACCTGGGTCAAGCCGGCGGCGAGCGTGAGCAGCGTCTTGCCGGTCCCGGCCTGACCGAGCAGGGTGACAAAGTCGATTTCCGGGTTGAGCAGGAGGTTGAGCGCGAAGTTCTGCTCGCGATTGCGCGCATTGATGCCCCAGACGGCATTTTTCGGATGCGTGTAATCGACCAGTGTTTCGAGAACCGCGGCCGTGCCGGCGGTCTCCTTGACGATAGCCGCGAAACCGTCGCTTTCCAGCCAGACGAACTCGTTGACCAGCAGTTGTGGGCACAGTGGTCCATTGATCCGGTAGTAGGTCCTTGTCTCCTTCTTCCAGGATTCCATGCCCTGGCCATGCTCTTCCCAGAAAGTGCCCGGCAGGGCGCGCGTTCCGGTGTAGAGAATGTCCGTGTCCTCGAGCACCTTGTCGTTGAAGTAGTCCTCGGCGAGCAGGTTGAGCGCGCGCGACTTGATGCGCATGTTGATGTCTTTCGACACCAGGATGACGGGTCGCTTGGGAAATTTCTTCTGGAGATGGATGACGACCGACAGGATCTGGTTGTCGACCTTCGAAGTGGGCAGTCCCTGCGGCAGTTCGGCACTGATCGCTTCGGTCTGCAGGAAGAGGCGACCGCTAGCCAGCTTGCTCGAAGGACCGTACAGGTCGATGCCCTCGTCGATATCGACGCCATCGTTGACCAGCATTTCGTCGAGCGTGCGCGACGCCTGGCGGGCGTTGCGGGCGATTTCCGACATGCCTTTCTTGTGGCTGTCGAGTTCCTCCAGCGTCATGATCGGCAGGAAGATGTCATGTTCCTCGAACCGGTAGAGACAGCTCGGATCGTGCATCAGCACGTTGGTATCAAGTACGAAAAGCTTGGTGACGGCGGGTTTCTTGACGGTTGCTGGCTTGCGCGTCATGGCACGGTGCGTGGGTTGAGATTCACAGGGTCTTGATGAAAGCGAGAACTTCCTCGGCATGTCCGGGCACCCTCACGCCGCGCCATTCGCGGCGCAGGACGCCGTCGCGGTCGATGACAAAGGTGCTGCGTTCGATGCCGCGGACCTGTTTCCCATACATGTTTTTCATTTTCATGACGGCGAACAGCTTGCAGACGGTTTCGTCGGCATCGGAAGCCAGTTCGAAGGGCAGCGCCTGCTTGGCCTTGAAGTTTTCGTGCGATTTCACGCTGTCCCTGGAAATGCCGAGAATTACGGCGTCGACCGCGACGAAGCGGTCGTGGAGATCGCGGAACTGCTGCGCCTCGGTGGTGCAGCCCGGCGTGCTGTCCTTGGGGTAGAAATAGATGACGACGATCTTGCCGGCCTGCGCCGCCAGGTTGAAGTGCCGGCCGCCGGTGGCCGGCAGCGTGAAGTCGGGGATTTTCGTGTCGAGCATGGGGGCGTTTTCCTCTCGCGGTTCTTTTGGACATTGTCGGCAATGGGCAGGGATGCGGTCAAGTTGTTACACTTCGCACCATGCCGAAAACCCTGCTCCAATTGCTGCTCGTTGCCGGCCTTGCCGGTTGCGGCCAGGCCTGGAACGACCCCTACCCGGCGGCCGAGGCCGGGCGCAACGTCCTTTATGCCGCCTTTACCGACCGGCCCAAGCACCTCGACCCGGCACAGTCCTACACCGAGGACGAAATCACCTTCACCGGCCAGATCTACGAGCCGCCGCTCCAGTACCACTACCTGAAGCGGCCCTATGAACTGATTCCGGCAACGCTTGAAGACGTGCCACACCCGCGTTTTCTCGACGCCGCCGGGCGCGAATTGCCGGCCGATGCGCCGCTCGACAGCATCGCCGAGAGCGTCTATGAACTCCGCCTGAAGCCCGGTATCCGCTACCAGCCGCACCCGGCGTTCGCCGACGACGGTCGCGGTCAACCGCTTTATCTGGGCGAAAATGTGGCGCAGGGACGGCAGAAGATCGCCGACTTTCCGCAGACCGGTACACGTGAGCTGACCGCCGACGACTACATATACCAGATCAAGCGGCTCGCCCACCCGCGCCTGCACTCGCCCATCTTCGGCATGATGGCCGACAAGATCGTCGGCCTCAAGGAACTCGGCGAATCCCTGCAAACCGCGGCACGCGACCTGCCGGCGGGCGGCTGGCTCGATCTCGACGCTTACCCGCTGCGCGGGGTGGAAAAAGTCGACCGCCACACCTGGCGCATCCGCATCAAGGGCAAGTATCCGCAATTCCTGTTCTGGCTGGCGATGCCCTTCTTTGCCCCGGTGCCGCGCGAAGTCGACCGCTTCTACGCCCAGCCCGGCATGGCCGCCAGGAATCTGACGCTCGACTGGTGGCCGGTCGGCACCGGCCCCTTCATGCTCAGCGAAAACGACCCGAACCGGCGCATGGTGCTCTCGCGCAACCCGAATTTTGACGGCCGCCAGACCTACCCCTGCGCAGGCGAGGCGGGCGACCGTGCGGCCGGCCTGCTGGACGATTGCGGCAAGCCCCTGCCGCTGCTCGACGAAGCCGTGTTTACCCGCGAAAAGGAAGCGATACCCTACTGGAACAAGTTCCTGCAAGGCTATTACGACGCCTCGGGGATTTCTTCCGACAGTTTCGATCAGGCGGTGCGCGTCAATGTCGGCGGCGACGTGGCGCTCACCGACGAAATGCGCGACAAGGGAATCCGCCTGCTGACCTCGGTCAAGACATCCACCTTCTACATGGGCTTCAACATGCTCGACCCGGTCGTCGGCGGGCTGAACGAGCGGGCCACCAAGCTTCGGCAGGCGATCTCGATCGCCATCGACCAGGAAGAATACATCTCGATATTCCAGAACGGCCGCGGCATCCCCGCCCAGAGCCCCTTGCCGCCCGGTATTTTCGGCTACGAGGGCGGTGAGGCGGGGATGAACGGCGTCGTTTACGACTGGGTCGACGGCAAGCCGCGGCGCAAACCGGTCGCGGTGGCAAAACGCCTGATGGTCGAGGCCGGCTACCCGAACGGCCGCGACGAGAAAAGCGGCGAGCCGCTGGTCGTCTATCTCGACACCACCGGCGGCGGCATGGGCGAAAAGTCCCGGCTCGACTGGCTGACCCGCCAGTTCGCCAGGATCGACATGCAACTGGTGGTGCGTTCGACCGATTTCAACCGCTTTCAGGACAAGATCCGCAAGGGCAACGTCCAGCTTTACTACCTCGGCTGGAACGCCGATTACCCGGACCCCGAGAACTTCTTCTTCCTGCTGCACGGCGCGGAAACCCGGGTTGGGCACGGCGGAGAGAATTCCTCGAATTACGCCAATCCGGAATTCGACCGCCTGTTTGCGCGCATGAAGAACATGGACAACACGCCGGAACGCCTGCAGATCGTCCGCCAGATGAACCGCATCCTGCACCACGATGCACCGTGGGATTTCGGCCTCCACCCGAAAAGCTACACCCTCGGCCACCGCTGGCTGAAAAACCGCAAACCGAACGACGTCGGCAACAATATCCTGAAATATCAGCGCATTGACGCCGTCGACCGCGCCAGCGCGCGGCGCGAGTGGAACCGGCCGGTGCTCTGGCCGCTCGGGCTGGGACTGGCGGCGATCGCGCTGGCGATCATTCCCGCTGTTGTCGGCTACCGGCGAAGGGAGCGCCTGGCTGCCGTCAGATGAATCTTGCCGCGTGCCAGCAGGCACTTGATCGCGTCCTTTCGGAGTGCAGGCCGCTCTGGCACGCGCAGCCGTTTCGCGAGATTCGCCCTGACTGGTGCCGGCGCTGGCCGGCACTGACGTCCCACCTGCTGGAGCTTGGCGATGGCGAGCAGGCGCGCCTTGCCGACGACGGCGAGGCCGCGGCAGCCCTGGTTGCCCGTCATCTTCGCGAGGTGGCGGTGCTGCCTGAATTGGCCGGTGTGGCCGCCGGCCGGAAAGCATCCTTCGCGGACCATGACCGCTTCTGGGACCGGGAGATCCCCGGACGCAAGCGGGCGCAGATCGCGGCGTTTGCCGCGACCGTCGATACATCGGGCCTTCCCGTGATCGACTGGTGCGGCGGCAAGGGGCATCTGGGAAGATTGCTGGCCAGGCGCTGGAAGGTCCCGGTGACTACGCTGGACAGCGATCCGGCGCTGTGTGCGGATGGCAGGGATATGGCCGCACGCGCCGGCGTCGAGCAGGATTTCGCGGTGGCTGACGTGACCCTGCCCGGCGCCTTCCTGGATCGCGGCCGGCATGCGGTGGCGCTGCATGCCTGTGGCCATCTGCACCGCGTGCTGGTCGCGCGTGCGGCTCCATCCGGTCTGGCCGCACTGGATGTCGTGCCCTGCTGTTATCACCATGGGATAGAAGGAAACTACCGGACGCTGTCGGGCCCGTTGCTGACCGTGGTCAGTGGCGACGACGCCAGGATGGCGGTGACCGAAGCAGTGACTGCGGCGCCCCGCCGGGTGCGCCAGCGCGACCGGGAGATGGCGTGGAAACTCGGATTCGATGCCTGGCGCCGGCTACAGGACGGTAGCGACGGGTACCGCAGCTTCCGCCCGGTGCCCGCAGCCTGGTCACGCGGCAGCTTCGGCGATTTCATGCAACTGATGGCGCAGCGCGAGAAGGTGGCGGTCCCCGCGGCGAGCGACATGGATGAACTCGAACGCCGTGGCTGGCAGCGCCAGCGCGAGGTCATGCGACTGTCCATCGTGCGCCACGCCTTCCGGCGTCCGCTCGAAGTCTGGCTGGCGCTCGACCTTGCCGTCCGGCTCGAGAACGACGGCTACGCAGTGCAGCTTTGCCGTTTCTGCGAACGCCGGCTGACGCCGCGCAACCTGCTCATTTCGGCGCGGCTGCGCTGACCAGGAAATCGGCCAGATCGGCCGGGTGATCGGCGATGAAATCGGCGCCCCAGGTTTCCAGCGGGCCGCCATCCCCCAGATATCCGTAGGACACGGCCGCCGTCAGGGTTCCGGCGGCCTGCCCGG
>CAZKSD010000004.1:0-31099 GCA_964555315.1 uncultured Dechloromonas sp. | reverse complement strand
GCAGGATGGCGAAGGCCAGCGCCATGCCGTCGAAGGTCGAGGTGCCGCGGCCGATCTCGTCCATCAGCACGAGGCTTTGCGCCGTCGCGTGGTGCAGGATGGCGGCGGCCTCGGTCATCTCGACCATGAAGGTCGAACGCCCGGAGGCGAGGTCGTCGGAAGCGCCGATGCGCGTGAAGATGCGGTCGAGCGGGCCGAGCACACAACGGTCGGCCGGTACGTAGCTGCCGATGTGGGCGAGCAGGGCGATCAGCGCGACTTGCCGCATGTAGGTCGACTTGCCGCCCATGTTCGGCCCGGTGATCAGCAACAGGCGCCGGTTGTCGGCGAGCGCGCAGTCGTTGGCGATGAAGGTCTGGGCGCTTTGCGCCAGTTCGTTCTCGACCACCGGGTGGCGGCCGCCGGCCACGGTCAACTGGATTTCTTCGGCAAATTCCGGTTTGCACCAGTTGCGCTTCAGGGCCGATTCGGCGAAGCCGGCGAGCAGGTCGAGCTGGGCGATGGCGCGGGCGATGGTTTGCAGCGTCGGGACGACCGGCAGCAGCGCGTCGAGAATCTGTTCGTAGAGCAGCCTCTCGCGGGCCAGCGAGCGCTCCTGGGCGGACAGCGCCTTGTCCTCGAAAGCCTTCAGCTCCGGCGTGATGTAGCGCTCGGCGTTCTTCAACGTCTGCCGGCGGCGGTAGTCGTCGGGAATCTTGTCGACATTGGCGTGCGTGACTTCGATATAGAAGCCATGCACCTTGTTGTATTCGACCTTGAGGCTGGCGATGCCGCTGCGCTCGCGCTCGCGCGCTTCCATGTCGACCAGGAAGGCGCCGCAGTTGTCGTTGAGCGAGCGCAGTTCGTCGAGATCGGCGTCGTAACCGGGTGCGATGACGCCGCCGTCGCGCACCTGCGCGCCCGGTTCGGCGGCGATGGCGCGGATGAGCAGGTCGAGGGCGTCGGCCGGCGTTTCCAGTTCGGCGAAAGATTGCGTCAGCAGGTCGGATGCGGTGCCGGCGAGCGGTGCGCGCAGTTCCGGCAGCCGGGCCAACGATTCGCGCAAGCTGGCGAGGTCGCGCGGGCGGGCATTGCGCAGGGCGATGCGGCCGGCGATGCGCTCGATGTCGGCGATGCCGCGCAGGGCTTTCCGGGTCACGCCGGCGAGCCGGCCGTATTCATCGAGCAACGCTTCGACCGCGCCGTGCCGCGCGGCAGGAATCGTCTGGTCGCGCAGCGGGTGGTGCAGGGCGTGGCGCAACAGGCGCGAGCCCATGCTGGTCACGCAGTTGTCGAGCAGCGAGAACAGCGTCGGCGAGGGCAGGCCGCGCAGGGTTTCGGTGAGTTCGAGGTTGCGCCGGGTGGCGAAGTCGAGGCCGAGGTAGGCGCCCTCGATTTCCACGGTCAACCCGCGCAGATGCGGCAATTTGCCCGACTGCGTCGCCTGCGCGTATTGCAACAAGGCACCGGCGGCGGCGACGGACGGCTTCAGGCCCTCGGCGCCGAATCCGGCGAGCGAAGCGACCTCGAACTGGTCGCAGAGCAGGCGGCGCGCCGAATCGACATCGAAGGTCCAGTCCGGCTGGCGCGTGCAGGCGGTATTGCCGCCAAAGTTCGGCGTCCAGCTTTCCGGATGGAGGATTTCCGCCGGGCGGATGCGCTCCAGCGTCGCCGCGATCTGCTCGGCCGGCACCTCGATCAGGACGAACTCGCCGCTCGCCAGGTTCAGCCGGGCAATGCCGGCCGTGTTGCGCTGCGTCGTCACCGACACCAGCCAGAGATCCTGCTTGTCGTCGACCAGCGCGGCGTCGGTCAGCGTTCCGGGCGTGACGATGCGCGACACCGCACGGTCGACCGGGCCTTTGCTCGTCGCCGGATCGCCGATCTGCTCGCAGATCACGGCCGACTCACCCATCTTCACCAGCCGCGCGAGGTAAGGCTCGAGCGAATGAAAGGGCACGCCTGCCATCCTGATCGGCACCCCGGCCGACTGGCCGCGCGTGGTCAGCGTGATGTCGAGCAGGCGCGCGGCCTTCTCCGCATCATCGAAGAATAACTCGTAAAAATCGCCCATCCGGTAGAACAGCAAGGTATGCGGATGGTTGGCCTTGAGCGCGAGGTACTGGCGCATCATCGGCGTGTGCGCGGAGAAGTCGTCTAGTCGCGTGACCATAGGATCCTAATGATTGGTTGCGTCAATCACTGTACCCGCCGGACGCGAGCCTGTCGGGCCATAACAGGACAATTCCTGGCCCCCGCACATTGAGGCGCTGTTTGACCGATCAGCCCGACAATGGCTTAATCACGCGCTTGACGGCGACGTCATCGGGATGCGGGTGGATCGTGAAGCCGAGGCTGGTCATCAGGTTGAACATCTTGCCGTTGGTCGTCAGCACGTCTCCGACGACCGCGCGATAACCCTTCTGGCGGGCGCAGTCGATCAGCGCCGTCATCAGCTTGCGGCCAACGCCGGACTTCTGCCAGGCGTCGCCGACTGCCAGGGCAAACTCGACCGACTCGCCGTCCGGATTGACCACGTAGCGGGCGACGCCGATCTGGGTTTCCTTGCCTTCATCGCTGGCCACCGTGCCGACGAGCGCCATTTCGCGGTCGTAGTCGATCTGCGTGAAGCGCACCAGCATGGTCGGCGTCAGTTCGCGCAGGGTATCCATGAAGCGGTAGTAGCGCGATTCGTCGGACATGCCCTTGACGAATTCCTGCTCCATCTCGGCATCTTCCGGCCGGATCGGGCGGATGGTGACCGCCGTGCCGTCCTTCATCTGCCACTCCTGGGTCAAGTGGACCGGATAGGGGTAGATCGCCATGTGCGCGTAGCGGTCACCGCTGGCTTCGGAGATATGGTCGACGACGATGCGCGCGTCGGCGGCGATGGCGCCTTTCTCGTCGACAATCAGCGGGTTGATGTCGAGTTCCATCAGCCAGGGCAGTTCGCAGACCATTTCCGAGACGCAGAGCAGCACCTCGCGCAGCGCCTTCTGATCGACCGGCGGCATGTTGTGGAACTCACCGAGAATAATCGACGCGCGCGTCGACTCGATCAGATCCCTGGCCAGGAACCGGTTGAGCGGTGGCAACGCAACCGAACGGTCGCTGAATACCTCGACATCGAATCCGCCGGCGCCGAAGGAGATCACCGGGCCGAAGATGGGGTCGCGGAACACGCCGATCATCAACTCGCGGCCATGCGGGCGCGACAGGAAGGGCTCGATCGACACGCCATTAATCCTGGCCTTCGGCTGACGCTTCTGCACGGTATCGATGATGTCGTGATAGGCATTGCGGACGGCCGGTGCATTCATGATGTTGAGGCGCACCCCGCCGACTTCGGACTTGTGCTGCAGATCGGGCGAGTCGACCTTCATGGCGACCGGGAACCCGATCTGCTCGGCGAGCAGCAGCGCCTCGGTGGCCGTTCGGGCAACCATCGTTTGCGCCACCGGCACGCGGAAGGCGCGCAGGATCGCTTTCGATTCCATCTCGGAGAGAACCTTGCGGCGCTCGGCAAGCAGGGCCTCGATCAGCATCTTGGCGCCTTCGGCCTCGGGGCGGTCGGCTTGGCGGGTCGGCTCCGGCGTCTGCAGGAGCAGTTTCTGGTTCCGGAAATATTTGGAGATGTGATAGAACAACTCGACCGCGGTTTCCGGCGTGCGAAAGGCCGGAATGCCGGATTCCTCCAGAACCTTGCGGCCACTGGCAACCTGATCCTCGCCCATCCAGCAGCAGATGACCGAGCGGCTGGTTTCGTCGGTGATCTCGACGATGGCCTTGGCGACTTCCAGCGGGTGCGTCATCGCCTGCGGCGAGAGCATGACCAGCGTACTGTCGACACCGGCATCTGCCGTCACCATCTCGATGGTCTGGCGATAGCGTTCCGGCGACGCATCGCCGGCGATGTCGACCGGATTGTTGTGCGACCAGTTGGGCGGAAGGATCTTGTTGAGCGCGACCATCGTCTCATCGGACAGGGTGGCCAGCGGAATGCCGAGGTCGCCGGCGCGGTCGGCCGCCATCGCGCCCGGCCCGCCGCCGTTGGTGATGATCGCGAGGCGGTTGCCCTGCGGGCGGAATTTCGAGGCCAGCGCCTTGGCCGCATAGAAAAGCTGACCGATGTTGCTGACGCGGACGACGCCGGCGCGACGCACGGCGGCATCGAATACCGAATCGGAAACCGCAGCCATCCCCGAGTGAGTGGACGCCGCCATCGATCCGGCTTCGTGGCGCCCGGCCTTGAGCAGGATGATCGGCTTGATCCGGGCGGCGGAGCGCAATGCGCTCATGAAGCGGCGGGCGTTGCGGATGCCCTCGACGTACATCAGGATGTAGTGCGTGCGGTTGTCGTAGATCAGGTAATCGAGGATTTCGCCGAACTCGATGTCGGCCGTCATCCCCAGTGAAATCACCGACGAAAAGCCGATCTGGTTGCTCTTGGCCCAGTCGAGCACCGCCGAACACATGGCGCCGGATTGCGAAACCAGTGCCAGATTGCCGCGACCGGCGGTCACGCTGGCAAAGGTCGCGTTGAGCCCGATGTCGGGACGGATGATGCCGAGGCAGTTGGGGCCGAGGATGCGGACGCTGTAGGAACGCGCTATCTCGAGAACCTTGCGCTCGAGCGCGGCGCCGACGTGGCCCGATTCGGAAAATCCCGAGCTGACGATGATGACGTTGCGCACCCCGCTGCGGCCGCACTGCTCGATGATCTTCGGCATCGTCTGCGGCCGGGTGGCGATGATCGCCATGTCGACGCGAGCGCCGATTTCCTCGATCGACTTGTAGGTCTGCTGGCCCTGAACGGTCTCGTGCTTGGGGTTGATGGCGAACAGTTGACCCTTGAAGCCCGACGCCAGGATGTTCTTGAAAATGATGTTGCCGACGGCATTTTCGCGGTCGGAGGCGCCAATGACGGCTACGGCGTCCGGTTCGAACAGTGTGGTGAGATAGTGCTGTTCCAGCATGAAAGGCCTCTTGTCGGGGTGTCATGATGCAATGCAACATAATACCACATCGTCAAAGTGGCCTCCATCGCCGGGCTAGGGGATGCCGCCTAATCGACCGGCGCCGAGTCCATCACCAGCGGTTGTTCCAGCGCTTTGTGCACCGGGCACTTGTTGGCGATTTCCAGCAGCCGCCCGCGCCGCGCGCTGGTCAGATCGCCTTCCAGGGTGATCCTGCGGACGATGCGTTCGCGGGAAATGCCGGCAATTCACCTTGTCTTGCCTGACCCGGACGCTGATCCGTGACCGCGGGATGCCCTTGCGTTCGGCGTACATGCGCGGGGTCAGCGACGTGCAGGCGCCGAGGCCGGCCACCACGAATTCAAGCGGCGCCGACGCTGACCGGCTCGTCGGCCGGCAATCGGTACTCGCCAACGACGACTTCCTGCTGGTATCTTCCCTGACCATTCTCGCATGCGACGACTTCAACCATGACTTCCTCACCGGATCAACACGCCGCGATGATGGCCCCGTCGCCCTGGGTCGTGCGTCATCTGCCGCTCGTGCCCGCCGGCGGGCGGGTGCTCGACCTCGCCTGCGGCAACGGTCGCCACGCCCGCCTGTTCGTGACGGCGGGCTACGCGGTGGTTGCGGTCGACCGCGATTCCGCGGCAATTTCCGTTTTGCAAGGCGTGCCGGGGATCACCGCGCTGCAGTCCGACCTCGAAGACAGCGACTGGCCGCTGGCCGGGGAGCGCTTCGCCGGCATCGTCGTCACCAATTACCTGTGGCGGCCGCGTCTTCCGGATGTCTGCGCCTTGCTCGGGAGCGGCGGCGTCCTGATCTACGAGACCTTCATGGTCGGTAACGAAGCCTATGGCAAGCCTTCCAGTCCGCAATTCCTGCTGCGTCCCGGGGAACTGCGCGCCGTCGCCAAGGCGGGCGGCCTGCGCGAGATTGCCTTCGCGGAGGGTTACACCGACAGCCCGAAACCGGCGCTGCGTCAGGCGATCTGCGCCGTCCGCGAGTGAATGATGCGGGCGGCGATGGCGGCGATGCCGGTCGCCGAGAGATCATCGGTCGGCAAGCTGGCGGGATCACCCCCCGCGGGTGCTTCGTTCACGGCGCCGTAGCCGCTGAAGTTGCTGGCCTGCGAGCGGCGATAGAGCGGGTCGTAATGCTGTTCCAGCAATTCCTGAACCAGCGCCGGCCAATCCGCCGCCGCGATCATCCCCCGCCAGCGCTTCATCGTTTCCGCGCTGTGCAGGCTTCCGAGCATGGCGAGGCGCTCGTTCAGCAGGTCCGACATGGTCAGGAAATAGTCGTAGTCGGCGAGGAGGAAGGCGACGCGGGCCGCCGGCGTCGCGTCGATGCGGACGCATTCGCCGCCGCGGATGCGTCCGATGAGCGCGTCCGGCACATGCAGGCGGCCGATCTTGCGGCTTTCCGCCTCGACGAACACCGGCCGCGCCGGATCGAAGCGCTCCAGTTCGCGCAGGAGCTGCGTTTCGAACCATTTCTGGCTCGGTTGCGGCTGCCCGGGCAGCACCCCGAGAACCGAACCCTTGTGGCTGGCCAGGGTTTCCAGGTCGAGCACCTGTTCGCCGCGGGCGGCGAGCGCCTGCAGGATGCGCGTCTTGCCGCTGCCGGTGGCGCCGCAGATGACCTGAAAGGTGAACGACTGCGGCAGGTGTTCGAGCTGCGCCACCACGTGGCTGCGCCAGGTCTTGTAGCCCCCTTCGAGCTGGCTCGCCTTCCAGCCGATGGCGCGGAAGACGGTGGTCATCGAGCCGCTGCGGTTGCCGCCGCGCCAGCAGTAGATCAGCGGCTTCCAGTCCCGCGCCTTGCCGAGAAAGCGCTCGCGCAGATGGCGGCCGATATTCTCGGAAACCAGCGCGGCGCCGATCTTCCTCGCCTCGAACGGGGAGACCTGCTTGTAGAGCGTGCCGACCTCGGCGCGCTGCGCGTCGTCGAGGACCGGGCAGTTGATGGCGCCGGGAATGTGGTCTTCGGCAAATTCGGCGGGGGAGCGGACGTCGATGATTTCGTCGAAACCGTCAAGATCGGCAAGGGGTGAGCGGTCGGCGATCATGCCCTATTTTAGCAGTGGCTGCAGGCCGGGCCAGACGTGATCGAGGATCAGCGGCTGCGCCTCGGGCGTCGGATGAATGCCGTCGGCAAGGAAGTAGGCCGGGTTGGCGGCAATCGGTGCCAGCAGGAAATCCAGTGCGGCGCTCTTCTTGCGCCTGGCGGTGTCGCTGAAGCTCTTCGCGAATTCGGCGGCGTAGGGGCCGTAATTGGGCGGCAGGCGCATGCCGACGAGCAGTGTGCGCGCCCCGGTCTCCTGGGCGGCATCGAGCATCGCGGCGAGGTTGTCGCGCATCTGGGCGAGCGGCAGGCCGCGCAGGCCGTCGTTGGCGCCGAGGGCGATGACGACGACGGCCGGCTTGTGGCGCTTCAGGGCTTCCGCCAGGCGCGCGCGCCCGCCGGCGGTGGTCTCGCCGGAAATCGAGACATTGGCGACGCTATAATCGAGGCGCTTTTCGCTCAGGCGCTTTTCCAGCAACGACGGCCAGGCCTGTTCGGGACGGATGCCGTAGCCGGCGGAAAGCGAGTCGCCGAAGATCAGGATGGTTCGCGCGGCCAGCGCCGGCGTGGCGGAAAAGAGCAGGGCCAACAGGAGCAGGGCAGTCCGCATGATCGAGAAACCGGTGGTTGAAGTGTCGGGGTTGGGCAAGACCGTCGATAACGGCGGCGAGCCGCTGACGATTTTGCAGGATATCTCGTTTTCGGTCATGCCCGGGGAAACGGTGGCCATCGTCGGCGCCTCGGGTTCGGGCAAGTCGACGCTGCTTGGGCTGCTGGCCGGTCTCGATCTCCCCACATCCGGCGAAATCCGTCTCGACGGCGTTTCGCTGGCGGCGCTCGACGAAGACGATCGCGCCCGCCAGCGCGGCAAGCTGCTCGGCTTCGTCTTCCAGTCGTTCCAGTTGCTGCCGTCGTTGAACGCGCTGGAAAACGTCATGCTGCCGCTGGAATTGGCCGGTTCCCGAGGGTCGACCGCAACCGCCCGCGACTGGCTGGTGCGCGTCGGCCTCGAACACCGGCTGAAGCATTATCCGAAGCACCTGTCCGGCGGGGAGCAGCAGCGGGTCGCGCTGGCCCGCGCCTTCGCGCCCAGCCCGCGTCTGGTGCTGGCCGACGAGCCGACCGGCAACCTCGACGCGGCGACCGGCCAGCAGATCATCGACATGATGTTCGACCTCAATGCCGGACAGGGAACGACGCTGGTTCTGGTCACCCACGATGAAGCGATCGCCGGCCGTTGCGGGCGGCTCTTGCGGATTCATTCGGGGCGGCTGGTCTGATAGCGCCGGCTGCCGCGCAGCGCCAACCGCCGCGTTCGCCGTCACCCTGACCTCCTCGACGGGACCCGCAACGGCTCTGCTCGAACTCATGGGCTTTTCTGGTGTGGGCGTCTGGGCGCTGCTAACATACCCGGCACGAAAACCCGGTCGCTGCAGGGCGGCGCGCCCGCATCGTCGTGGCGTAACGGTGGCGTATTGGTAATCTGCTGAAGGAGGTTCCAAATGGTTGAAGCGACACTCAGATTGTTCATTCTTCGTCACGGGAAGTCCGATTGGGGTACCGGCCAGCCGGATTTCGAGCGGCCGCTGGCCGAACGTGGCCGGACCGCGGCGAAGAGGGTTGGCGCCTGGATGAAGGACCAGGGAATGATGCCCGATCGGGTCATCAGCTCTCCGGCGCGGCGGGCGCGGGAAACCGCCGAGTCGGTCTGTCGGACGCTCGGGCTGAAGGAGGGCGGGATCTGTTTCGACGAGAGAATCTACGGAGGGTCGGTCGCCGAGATGCTGGCCTGTCTTGCGGACCATGCGTCGGATGCCCGGCAGGTGCTGCTGGTCGGGCACAACCCGGGCCTGGAGGAACTGGTCGATTTTCTGACGCAGGGGCAGATTATGCAGCCGGATGACGGAAAGTTGCTGCCGACGGCCGCGCTGGCCGCGCTGCGGCCGCTGACCGACTGGCGTTCGCTGGGGCAGCGGGGTGCCGAGTTGCTTTCGATCACCCGGCCGGGAGAAATGTGAGGGCGGCCGGCAAGCGGGTCCATTGGGTCGGATCGCGAAAACATGGGCGGGTTTCGACAAGGATGATCTCGTTGCCGGCGACCATCAGAATTCCCGGACCCGCAGTGTTTCGAGCGCTGGCACACCACGTTCCACGGTGAACGAAATGATTCCGATCGTTCGACCGTCCTGTGTGGCGACGACGAGCCGCCACTCTCCGGGCTGCGGGTTCAGCACCCAGGAGTAGCCCCGGAAGCCATGCTCCCGCCCGCCGGTGCTCTGGAATCGATTGCGATAGACGAGCCGCCAGCCGCCGGCACCACGCATTTCCCAGCGATGCTCCATCGCCGCAGCAACGCCCAGCGGGGCGAACACCGCGGATACGCCGTAAAGTTTCCCGCCGTCCGGCAGATGAACGGTGGCGGCCTGATCACGCCAGAATTGCCAGGAGGGCGCTGGTTCAACCTTCAACGCAAAGCGTGTGCCTTCCTGGACGAATTCGTGCCCGACAGCCAGATCCTGCTTGACCAGCGGAACGGGAGCGATCATGTCGAATGACCATGCAAGCAGGAGCATCCCCGCCACCGCCCACGAGGGAAGTATGCGCCCGGGCTGCCCGGAGGAAAGCCGCCACAAGAGCTGGGTCAGCAGGATGCCGGACGCGGTCGACACGTGGAACCACCAGGAATTCAGGCTGCCCACGGCATGGGGTAGCGCGAAATTGAAAAAAAGGATCGCATTCAGCGCAAACAATGCCCAGATCAGGGTGAAATACTGGCCGTAGCGCCTTCCCGCAAACTCGTTGCCGACCAGCAGCGCGCCAAGGACGGCCGCCGTCAGCCACGTGCCCAGGTGACCGGAACTCTTGAAGTAGAGGATGAAAAGCGCCGAAAAAATGCCCCCGAAGAAGAACTGCAGCAACAGGTAGGGGGCCTGCCACGCCATCCCGGCAAAGCGCCCGCGCCATCCCGTTTCGGCTGCCGGCTCGGCCAGATCTCTTGATTCGCGGAAGGCCAGCCAGAGGACGAGGAGGCCGGCTCCGACCAGGAAGGCGCCAAGACGCCACAGATCGACAACCCGAACCCGCTGGCCGATGGTCAGTGCGTCCCAGACAAATCCGCAGAGAAAGGCGGCCAGGGGGTAGAGGCGCCGCAGGATGTTCATGGCAGGACTTTCAGTTGTCGCGGTTGCGCCTCGAACCATACCGACCGAGGCCGGCGCTCACGGCTCCCTTACAAGCTGCGCCCGGGCGAACGCAGCGATTGCCAGATCGGCCAGGTTCTCCACGTGGGCGTCGAACGCGGGTGTTTTTCGTTGCAGAATGCCAATGATCCCAACTGCCAGATCGGCCGGCACCAGGATGGTCCGCTGGACACCGTACCCCCAGCTCAGGGCATGGGCCGCTTGTTTCGTCATGCAACCCGCGTCGCGAACCAGGTTGGCCGCCGGACGTCCGCAGGCCTCGGCGACGATTCGCCCGTGCAGGCTGGAACCACAGTAGGCCGTGGCATTGGCGAGCAGGGCACAGATATCCCAAAGATCGAGCGACCGGAACAGCGCGTAATCGAGATCGGCATTCGCAGCGAGCAGCCGCCGATAGACGTCCACATCGTCGTGCCAGGGAGCCGCCCCGGCGCGGAACAGAACAATCCCCAGGCCGGTTTCTCTTTGCACCTGCTGCAATTGGCCTCCGATTTCATGAAGCGTGGCGTCATCGCCGAATTCCGCGCTGAACTGCGCCGCGACATATCCTCGGGGAAAGCGCGCGGCCACCGCAGCCGGCTCGCCATTGACGCGGTGGCTGGCAATGCGCGATCCGCAAATCCTCGCGGTTGCTGTCGCCGGATCGGGCGCCAGAAAGGTTCGAATGCGCGCCTGTTCCAACTGGGCCTGCGTCACTCGATCGCGCACCCAGACATGGTCGGCGTGTCGCAGATTCTCGAAGACCTCCTGCTTCATCGAGCTGGGCAAGGTTGCCAGACCGGTTCCGCCGATCCCGAAGTATTGAAACCGCCGGGGATGGCGGAACAATAAACGGGGGACGAGGTAGGCGACCTGCTGACGCAGGCCCAGCAGTTCCTCGGACCAGGCCCGGCGCGCTGCCTGATCGGCGTCGTGACACGCGATCGCCCGGTCCGCCGCCTCCCGCGAAAGCAGCATGACCGCCGCCTCGTAAAGCGAACAGGTGAGTATTTCGCCCCCCGTCTGCACCACATCGGCGGGCTGCTCGCCCCATTCCCGGGCCACTTCGGCAATGGAGCGCACCTCGCGTCCACCGCATGCGCTCAGATCGCGTTGCGCAAGCCCGGCAAAGACCAGCGGACGATGCTGAAGGACCGACGCGGAAATCTCGGCCAGCAGAAGGTCGCCGAAGTTGTGCCGGTCGAAGGCGCCAAAAAGAATCAGGGGCGGATCGGACAATTGGGGCATCTACTCCGGCCGGCTTGTTCCATGATCCCCCCAACGCAAGCTGCGCCCCAGCAGCGCCCAGAACACCGCCACCGGCGCGGCGGCCAGGGCAATCGCCCCGACGCTCATCCCCAATGCGGCAAGAGCGGCGTAGATCCAGCCGGAGAGGAGGTCGCCTCCGCGGTACACGGCGGCATCGATGAAGGCCTTGGACTTGTAGCGCTGCTCGCGGTCGAGGTGGGTGAACAGCACCTCGCGGGCCGGCTTGGCCAGCGCGTGACGGCTGCTGTCGTAGAGCACGCGCACGACGAGCAATACGGTCAGCGCCAGCGATAGCGGAGCGACTCCGAGCGCCAGGAAGCCGATCGCGGCAACCGCCGGCAATGCCGAAAGGGTCACGGCGACGCCGAAGCGCTGCACGATGCGCGCCGTGAGCAGCGTCTGGGTGATGACGGTCACGGCATTGACCGCCAGATCGATGCGCGCCAGAAAGGCCCGGCGCAGCGCGCGATCGGTGATCGCCTCGCCCACCAGATGCGACTGGACGAAGTAGAGGATCGTCGAGGCGAACGTCATCAGGAGGATCCACAGCGCGATATTGCGCAGTCGTGGCGAGCGGAATACCGGAGTGATCCCGCTCCAGGCGCTGCCGCCGATTGGCGCCGCGGGCTCCCGGTTCAACGGTGCGGAGGAGGCATCGTCGGCGCGACGGGCGACGGCGCGGGCGAGCCAGGAGGCGAGTTCGAGCGGCAGTACGGCGACCAGCAGGAGGAGGAAGACGGGCAGGTGCGGCGCCAGTACGGCGGTGCTTGCCGAGCCGGCGATGCCTCCCAGTGATGAGCCGACCGTGATGAAACCGAACAGCCGCTTGCCCTGATCGTCCCGGAACAGGTCGACCACCAGGCCCCAGAACACGGCAACGACGAACAACGCAAAGACGCTGAGCCAGACATAGAAGACGCGGTCGATCGCGGTGCGCGCCGATTCGGGCAGGAGAACCAGCGCGGCGTAGAAGGCGACCAGGTTGAGTGCGAAGAAGCGATTGACCAGCGGGATGAAGACATCCCGGCGCAGCCTGGCCACCGCAAGCGAATAGAGCGGCACCGCCAGCAACATGACGACGAACACGGCGGTCCACAGCAGTTGCAGGTTGCCGCGGTCGGCGGCGCCAATCTCGTCACGGACCGGGCGCAACACGTAGAAGGCGAAGAGGATGCAGAAACCGTAGGCTGTGGCGAGGAGCATCGGCAGCGACTCGCCGGCGCGCACCGGAACGACCTTGGCGAAAAGCCTGGCGAGCACGCCTCAGCTATCCGCGACCGCGTCGAAATAACGCGCGATGGTCTGCCGCAGCGCCGCGTCGGGCAGCCTGCCACGGGCGGCCCCGAGGTTGTCCTCGACGTGGGCGGGCTGCGTGCTGCCGGGAATCGCGCAGGTGACCGCCGTGTTCCCCAGCACGAACTTGAGGAAGACCTGCGCCCACGAGTCGCAGTCGATCTCGGCCGCCCAGGCCGGCAGCGGCCGACTGCCGACGGCACGGAACTGCGCCCCCCGGCCGAAAGGCAGGTTGACCAGCACCGCCATGCCGCGATCGGCTGCCAGCGGCAGCAACCGCTCTTCGGCGCCACGGTTGCCGACCGCGTAGTCCACCTGGATGAAATCGAGCGACTCGCGGTGCATGATCGCTTCCATTTCGGCGTACTGGCTGGCGCTCGAACTGGTGATGCCGATGTGCCCGATGCGCCCCGCCGCCTTCTCCTCGCGCAGCATGGGCAGCAGGGTCGCCGCCCCCCGCAGGTTGTGCAGTTGGACGAGATCGAGGCGCCGGGCGCCGAGCGCGGCGAAAGAAGCTTCGAGGCGCTGGCGACCCTCGTCGATGCCGTCGCGATCGACCTTGGTCGCGAGAAAGAGCCGGTCGCGCAGGCCGGTTTCGCCGAGGATGAGGCCAATCGCGCGCTCCGAATCGCCATAGGAAGGCGCGGTATCGACGACCTTGCCGCCGAGGCGGGCAAAGGTCGCCAGCGTCTCGCGCAGGCGTGCGGTCCACGCCGGATCTCCCGTCCGGAAGCGGTTGGTGCCGATGCCGACGACCGGCAGGCGGACCCCGGTCGACGGCACCGGCCGGGTCAGCAGTTCCGTTTGCCCCAGGACCGTGGACGGCGCCAGCGTCGCCGCCGTGAGCGCCATGCCGGCCTTGAGGATTTCCCGGCGCGAGATGAATCGATGACCTGTCATTTCTTCTCCTTTTTCGCGGTCGACCGCAACAACCGCCGGAGTCCGCCGTCGCCCGGCGCGGCCGTCGGCTTCCTGTTCCGGCTTCAAGCGGCGAGCGGGTGACTGCGCCAGAAGCCGGGGTCGGGAATCGGCCCGACGCCACCGCGGGCGTTGTCGGCCATGTGCTCGGGTCGCCCGGTTCCGGGGATGGCGCAGGTCACCGCCGGCTGGCTGAGGACGAACTTGAGCAGGAGCTGGGCCCAACTGGCGGCGCCGACCTCCGCCGACCAGCCGGGGAGCGGGCGGTCGCGCAGCCGGCGCAGCAGCCCGCCGCCGCCGAAGGGACGATTGATCAGGACGGCCATGCCGCGCTCGGCGGCCAGCGGCAGGATCTTCCGCTCGGCTTCGCGCTCGTCGAGCGAATAGTTGATTTGCAGGAAGTCGAAGCGCTCGGCGCGCATCACCGCCGCCAGTTCGTCATAGGCGCCGGCGTTGAAATGGGTGATGCCGACATAACGGATGCGCCCTGCCGCCTTCAGTTCGCGCAGCGTCGGCAGGTGCTCGCGCCAGTCCAGCAGGTTATGCACCTGCAGCAGGTCGATCGGGTCGGCGCGCAGCAGGCGCAGCGATTCGTCAATCTGGCGCAGCCCCGCGGCGCGGCCGCGGGTCCACACCTTGGTGGCGAGGAAGGCCTGGGAACGGGTGCCGGAGGCGGCGAGCAATTCGCCGGTCGTGGCTTCGGCGCGCCCGTACATCGGCGAACTGTCGATCACCGAACCGCCGGCTGCGAACAAGGCGCGCAGGACGCCCGGAAGTTGCGCGTAGGCGGCGGAACCTGGAGTGACATCGAAGCCCTGATAGGTGCCGAGGCCGATGACCGGCAGCGCCTCGCCGCTCGACGGTATCGGCCGTTTCCGCATCGCCGGCGCCGGCGATGCGAGCGACCGCGGCGCGCGCCCGCCGAGCGTGCAGGCCACGATCGCGCCGGCCGAGAGACGCAGGAACTCGGCGCGTGTCATCGAAGTCAGGGAATCGGCCTTGCCAAGGCGGTCGATCATGTCAAAGGGTCGGGTTGTCGCCATATTGCGGATTGTGCGAAGAGATTATCATCAGTTCCGGACCGCGACTTTCCTTGAACGTTCCGCGGGTCCATCATGGAAGCCTGTCAGGGGACCGCTGCCTTCGCGCGCTGGCTCCCGGTGTGGCGCGTTACAGGGAAGGGAATCGCAATGTCAAGAGGCAATCGCATTCCGCGAATCATGGCGCTCGGCCTGTTCGTCGCGCTGTCGGCGGGGACGACACAGGCGCAGGACATGGCGCGGGAACGCCAGGCGATGGTGGACGAAGTGGCGGCGATGGCGCGCGCATTCGACGGAGGAACCGGCAAGGGCGCCATCGACCCGCGCGTTCTCGCCGTCCTCGGTCAGGTGCCGCGCCATGAGTTCGTTCCGCTCCTGTTGCGCGCCAGCGCCTACGACAACCGGCCGCTGTCCATCGGCTACGGCCAGACCATCTCGCAACCCTACATCGTCGCCGCGATGACCGACCTGCTCAAGGTCGGCGCCGGCGACCAGGTGCTGGAGATCGGCACCGGCTCGGGCTACCAGGCCGCCGTGCTCGCCGAACTGGGCGCCAGCGTGGCGTCGATCGAGATCGTCGAGCCGCTGGCGAAGGAAGCCGGGGAGCGGCTGCGGCGGCTGGGCTACGCCACGGTGGCGACGCGGGTCGGCGACGGTTACCACGGCTGGCCCGAACGCGGGCCGTTCGACGCCATCGTCGTGACCGCCGCCGCCAGCCACGTGCCGCCGCCGCTGGTGCAGCAACTGAAGCGCGGCGGGCGCATGGTCATCCCGGTCGGCGCCCAATTCCAGACCCAGCAGTTGATGCTGGTCGAGAAGCGCGCGGACGGCGCCTTGATGACGCGCCAGTTGATGCCGGTGCGCTTCGTCCCGCTCACCGGCGGCCACGACTGACCGCTCCCCGACCATGAACCGGCGTCCGCCGCTCGCCGCCGTCGGCGTCCTCTCGGGAGCCGCGCTGGCTTACGAGGTATTGCTGCTGCGGCTCTTCGCCATTATCCAGTGGCACCATTTCGCCTACCTCGCCATCAGCGTCGCCCTGCTCGGTATCGGCGCCGCCGGTACCTTCGTCACCCTGACCCGGCGCCGGTTGCTGGCGCTTTATCCGCACAGCTTCTCGTATGCTGCTGCCGGCTTTGCCGTGGCCGCGGTCGCCTGCTTCGCCGCCGCCGAGCGCGTGCCGTTCAATGCCCTCGAGATCGCCTGGAATCCGGCGCAGTTGCTCGGGCTGGGGGTCATCTATGCGCTGCTGTTCATTCCCTTCTTCTGTGCGGCGACGGCGCTGTGCGTCGCCTATGCCGCCTTCGGCGGCGACGTCGCCCGCCTGTACGGCGCCGATATCGTCGGCGCCGGCCTCGGCAGCCTGGGCCTGCTGGGGATCCTGTTCGTTCTCCATCCTGCCGACGCGCTGCGCCTCATCCTCGCCCTCGGCTTCGTGGCGGCGGCGCTGGCCGCATGGTCGGAGGCGCGGCGTCCCGCCGCCATCTTCGCGCTGGCCGCGCTCGCCGGCCCGTGGCTGCTGCTGGCGCCGGCGCTGGAACTCGTTCCCTCCGACTACAAGGATCTGCGCCAGGCCTCGCGTGTCAAGGATGCCCGCATCGTGGCGCAGCGCTTCAGCCCGCTCGGGGTCGTGACCGTGGTCGACAGCCCGCTGGCGCCGCTGCGCCATGTGCCGGGACTGAGCCTCAACGCCGCCGGCGGTCCGCCGCCGCAACTGGGGATGTTCATCGACGGGCAAGCGGCCGGCGCGCTGACGCGGTACGACGGCGACCTGGCGCCGCTCGCCTACCTGGCCGACACCACTGCGGCCTTGCCTTATCGTTTGCTCGACCACCCGTGCGTGCTGGTGCTCGGGGCCGGCGCCGGCGGCGACGTGCTGCAGGCGCTGGCGCATGGCGCCCGGCGGATCGATGCCGTCGAACTCGACGCGCAAATCGTGGCGCTGGTGCAGCAGGATCTCGCCGCTTTCACCGGTCGACCCTACGACGCGCCCGGCGTGCGCCTGCATGTCGCCGAAGCCCGCGGCTTCGTCGCCGCCAGCCGGGAGGATTACGACCTGATCCAGGTGGCGCTGCTCGATGCCTTCGCCAGCAGCGCGGCGGGGCTCGGTGCGCTGAGCGAGAGCCATCTGTACACCGTCGAGGCGCTGCAGGCCTATCTGGCGCGGCTGGCCCCTGGCGGACTGCTGGCCATTACGCGCTGGGCGGCGCTGCCGCCGCGCGACAGCCTGCGCCTCTTCGCCACCGCCGTCGCCGCGCTGGAACGGCGCGGCGTCGCCACGCCGGGGCGGGCGCTGGCGCTGATCCGGGGCTGGAATACGGTGACCCTGCTGGTCAGGAACGGCGAGTTCTCCGCCGCTGAAGTCGCCGCCATTGCGGAGTTCTCGCGCCAGCGCTCGTTCGACACCGTCTATCTGCCGGGCATCGTCGCCGCCAGCGCCAACGTCTTCAACATCCTGGAGCGCGACGACTATTACGCCGCCACGCAGGCGCTGCTCGGCCCCGCCCGCCAGGACTTTCTCGATCGCTACAAGTTCGACGTCGCGCCGGTCGACGATGACCGGCCGTATTTCTTTCATTTCTTCAAGTGGCGGACTCTGCCCGAACTGGCGACGGTGCGCGCTCGCGGCGGTTTGCCGCCGCTCGACTGGGGCTACCCGATCCTGGTCATGGCGCTGCTGCAGGCGGTCGCGGCGAGCCTGGTGCTGATCCTGTTGCCGCTGGCGCTGGCCGGCACGCGCCAGGTCTTCGCGGCGGCGCGACCGGCGCTGCGCCGGCGCGTGGTGGTGTATTTTCTCGCCCTCGGGCTCGGCTTCATGGCGATCGAGATACCCTTTCTGCAACGCTTCTCGCTATTCCTCAGCCATCCGCTTTATGCAGCGGCGGTGGTGCTGGCCTCATTCCTCGTCTGCGCCGGGCTCGGGGCGCGGTTCTCGGCGCGGCTGCGGCCGGGTGCGCGCTGGCCATTCGCCGCCATTGCCGCCCTCGCGCTGCTCTATGTGGTCCTGCTGCCGCCGTTGCTCGGTGAATTGATGGGGCTGGCGCCGGACGGGAAGATCCTGGTGACGATCGCGCTGATCGCACCGCTGGCCTTCTGCCTCGGGATGCCGTTCCCGCTCGGGCTGGCCGCCGTGGCCAGTCGCGCCGAGAGGCTGGTGCCGTGGGCCTGGGGGATCAACGGCTTCGCCTCGGTGGTGGCGACCCTGCTGGCGACGCTGCTCGCCATCCACCGGGGCCAATCCGCGGTGGTGCTGCTGGCCGTGGCCATCTACGGCCTGGCGGCGTGGCAGTTCCCCCGCGATGACTGATCCTGAAAATGGCAGTTAAGACGCAGATAACGCAGATTGCCGCAGATCAAATCGGTTCTTGCAGGGACGCTGGGCATTTGCCCGGCGGGTAAGCGACAGTCTGTCGCCAACTCGCTGTATTCAATCTGTGTTTATCTGCGAAATCTGCGTCAAACAAGGTTTTCAGGCTGATCCGCCGGTCGCGCGGTCCTGCTGGCCATCAACCGTGATCGCTGCCGGTTGGCGCGCGCGTCAGCGGCACAAAGGCGACGAGCAGGATGGTGCGGGTTGCGACGGCGCCATCCGCGTGCTTCTCGACGACCTGCAGTTCCTGCACGCCGCCGGGCTGGCCGACGGGAATGACCAGTCGCGCTCCCGGCTTCAGTTGTTCGACCAGCGGCGGCGGAACCTGCAGCGCCGCGGCCGTGACGACGATCCCGTCGTACGGGGCATGCTCCGGCCAGCCGTGGAAGCCGTCCGCGTGCCGGACGCTGACGTTGGCGTAGCCGAGCCGCTGCAGCCGCTCCCCCGCCGCCGTCGCCAGCGCCGCGATGATCTCGACGCTATGGACCTCGCGCACCAGTTGCGCCAGCACGGCGGCCTGATAGCCGGAACCGGTGCCGATTTCGAGGATGCTGTCCTGCGGACGCGGCGCCAGCAGATCGGTCATCAGCGCCACGATGTAAGGCTGGGAAATGGTCTGGCCGTGGCCGATCGCCAGCGGGCCGTTGGCGAAGGCAAGGTGGCGGCCGGCTTCGGGAACGAACTGCTCGCGCGGCACCGCCGCCATGGCGGCCATCACCCGCGGCGCAAAGGCGTCCCTGCCGATTTCGCGCCGGGTGTAGGCGACCTCGCGCTCGATGTCGAGCAGCATGTCCTTTCGTCCGGGGTTTGCCAACATGGCGGATCGGCTCGCGCCCTCAGCAGGTCACGTGAAACAGCGCGATCACCTTGCCGCTCGCCTCGTTCCAGCGACGGATCGCTTCCGGGGTGCGGGCCAGTTCGACCTTGACCTTCCTTTTCGCGAAGTAGTCCGCTGCCTCGTCCGAAAGCCCGACCATCCCGTTGTGGCCGGCGCCGATGATCAGGTGTTCGGCATCCTTCTCGAAGATGACCTCGGCTTCCGCCAGCGAGATGATGTGCGATGTGCCGTAGACAACCTTGGACAGTTTTTTCTGGCGCTTGCTCACCGCGCCGTCGAGACCGATCATCACGTCATTCTCGATCCGCCGGCCGGCGATGGTGATCGACCCGAACTCGCTGCCGTCGATGTTTGGTTTCATGGTCCTGATCCTGTCCGTGTTCCAGCGAAGCGTTGACTTGTTGCGATCCCGCGTCAGTCCGCGACATGCATGAAGCAGCGCTCGCCCGAAGTGAATGGTTCAGCCTCGTGCCCGACACGCTTTCAACCCTGCTGCGGTCGACCGCCATTTTGGACCCGTTTTTAGCCGGCCCGCAAGGCGAGTTCGATTTCCATGAGGATGGTGGCGGGAATCCGCTGACAACGACGGGGATGCACCTGCTCGGCGTTTCAGGACACGATCAGGCGGTCGGCAAACAGGGCTGCGAACAGCAAGGTCAGGTAGAGGATCGAGTAGCGAAAGCAGCGGCGGGCGAGGGCGTCGCTGTAATTGCGGACGAGTGCCATGGCGTAGCCGAGGAAGATCAGGTCCAGCACGCTGATCGCCGCCAGATAGAGCCAGCTGGTCATTCCGAGCGAGACCGGAATCAGGCTGGCCCCGGCGAGCATCACCGTGTACATGAGGATGTGCTGGCAGGTGAAGGCGACGCCATGGGTGACGGGCAGCATCGGCAGCCCCGAGCGCGCATAGTCGTCGCGCCGGTAGCATGCCAGCGCCCAGAAATGCGGAGGCGTCCACAGGAAGATGATCAGGAACATGACCAGCGGCTCGGCCGACACCTGCCCCGTCATCGCTGCCCAGCCGAGCACCGGGGGCATGGCGCCGGAGGCTCCGCCGATGACGATGTTCATCGGTGTCGCCGGTTTCAGGATCAGGGTGTAGATGATCGTGTAGCCGACGAACGTGCCCAGCGTCAGCCACATCGTCAGGTCATTGATGAAGGCGTGGAGCAACCACAGCCCCGCGGAGCCAAGCAGCGTGGCCAGGGTGACGGTTTCGCGCACGGATATGTCGCCGCGGGCCGTGGCCCGCCAACTGGTACGGGCCATTCGCGCGTCGATGGTACGCTCGACCAGGCAGTTGAGCGCCGCCGCCGCGAAGGCGACCAGTGCGATTCCGATCGATGCGACCACAAAGCGCAGCAGTGGCGGGAAGCCGGGCGTCGCCAGGAACATTCCGATCATTGCCGTAAAGACGATGAGGCTGTTGACCCGGGGCTTGCATAGTTGAAAGAAAGCGGCCAGGCGGCGCGATATGGGAAGGTTCGGTTCGACGACGGTTTGCATGTTGGGTCTCCTAGCCGCCCCATGAAAATTTGAGCAAGCGCACAAGATCGCTGCGCACCCCTTTGGCGGCGACCTCGGAAGGGTAATTCATGATCAGGTTGCCTTGCGAGTCGATGATGTGGAGCTTGTATCCCGGGTCGTCGCCCGAGCCGGGCAACCAGTTCGCTGGCGCCTCGGCCAGCACGAGGTCCGGCTGCCGCTGGAGGGCGGCGGCGAGTTCCACATCAGCTATCCGGTCGGTGACCACGACGCGGCGCACGCGCCCCATCTGCTTGTCGAGTGAAACCTGGATACGGCGCATTTCATCGATGCGCCGCACGCAGTCCGGATCGCAACTGCCCTTGCCGCTCAGCAGCAGCAGCCATTTTCCCTGGAGTTCGGCTGTCGCCAGCGGGCGACCATCGGTCGTCTTGAGCCCGGCGGCCGGCAAGGGCGCCGGCGGAGTGACGAGGTCCCCGCGGTTCGCCGTGTGGTCGGGCTGCCAGCCGATGAAATAGAGGCCCGCAGCGATGACGAAGGGCAGGGCGAGCAGGCCGACGACCAGCGCCAGGGTGGGCAGGCCGCTGGTCTTGCGCGGTGCTTCTTCCGGGAGCGCCATCGTCGTCACGGGCGGCGCAGCAGGAAATAGACCCAGATGCCCAGGCTGGCCGCGGCGAACCCGAACCATTGCAGGGCATAGCTGCGATGGCGCTCCGCACGCTCATCGGGACGGGGCCATTCACGCAGATAGCCGCCCGGCGCTTCGGGATCGAGCTGGATGACCACCGGCTGCAGCGGAAAGGCGATCACCTGACGGAAGCGCTCAAGATCAAGATTCTGCCAGACCGGCTCCCAGCCATTGGCTGGCTGCGGAGCCAGATTGAAGAAACGCTGGCCGGGAACGACGGCGATGCCGGTCACTTCAACGATGCCGTGCGGCGCGCTGGCCTGCGGAAGGATACGGTGATCGGCAGCGGCCGGCAGCCAGCCACGATTGACCAGCACGTGCATCTCGGAGCCTTCGAGGCGAAGCGGGGTGATCACATGGTAACCGGCTTGCTCCTGGTGCAGCCGGTTGTCGATCAGGACCTGGCGCGAGGCATCGTAAGTGCCGCGCAAGGTCACATGGCGAAAGCGCAGCGACTCGCCCTCGCCTGGAACCGTCGGCATGGCAACCAGTGCTCCTGCGCGGCGCGCATCGAGTTCGGCCTGCATGACCGTCTTGATCTCGGCCTTGCGCCATTGCCACAACCCCAGCGAGATGAACATCGGGAGCACCACGGCGAGCAGCAGGCCTCCCAGTAATGCCACCTGCCGCCGACTGGCCCTTGCGGGGTTGCCTGACGGGCGCGCATACTGTCCCAGAGTCCGTGTTTCGAGGGAGTCAGCGATGATCAAGCTACTGGTGGTTCTGCTGTTGTTGGGCATTCTCGGAAGCCTGTTTTCCGGGCTGTTCTACATCTACCGTGACCGGGGAACCGGGGTCCGGACAGCCCGGGCGCTGACCGTGCGCATCGGACTGTCCATTTCGCTGTTTCTGTTGTTGCTTGCCGGGTTCCGGTTCGGATTCATTCCGGGCTATAGCCAATAGACGAACACGAACAGGATCAGCCAGACGACATCGACGAAGTGCCAATACCACGCCACGCCCTCGAAGGCGAAGTGGCGTTCGGCGGTGAAATGGCCGCTCATGCTGCGCAGCAGGATCACCAGCAGCATGATGGTGCCCAGGGTGACGTGGAAGCCATGGAAGCCGGTAAGCATGAAGAAGGTGGCGCCATAGGCGCCGGCGCCCAAGGTCAGGCCCAATTCAGTGTAGGCGTGATGGTATTCGTACGCCTGAAGGCCGAGGAACAGGATGCCAAGCACCACGGTGGCAGCGAGACCGATGACCAGTTGGCTGCGGTTGTTGCGCAGCAAGCCCCAGTGAGCCCAGGTAACGGTCGCACCGGAACTGAGGAGCAGCGCCGTGTTGATCGCAGGAATGCCCCAGGCGCCCATCGGCGTGAACTTCGGCCCGGCGGGTCCGCTCGTTGGCCAGGTGCCGGCGAAGTCAGGCCACAGGGTGGCTCCGTGCGCGCTGTACATGCCCCCAAGTTCGGGCACTGAAATCATTCGCACATAGAATAGGGCGCCAAAAAAAGCGGCGAAAAACATGACCTCGGTCGCGATGAACCAGATCATGCCATAGCGGAAGGAGAGATCCTCCCAGTCACGATACGAACCGCTCTGCGATTCGCTGATTACCCGCCCGAACCAGCCGAAGAGGACGTAGAGGATGACCCCGAAACCACCCAGCATGACCCATTTTCCGAGCGGAAAACCGTTTATGGCCTGAATGAAACCAAGCGCGAGGAGAAACATGCCGGCCGACAGAATTGTCGGGTAGAAACTGGGCTCGGGAACGAAGTAATGTTCGCGTGAACCGGCTTGGACAGTGCTGGTTTTCATCGGGCCTCCCTGGCGCTGGTCAATGTCTGTCGTTGTCCGTCGACGCCGAAAAAGGCGTAGGACAGGGTTATGTGGGTTATGTCGCGGTTGATTCCCGGTTTGATGATGAATGCGAGCGGCATCTCCTGCGCTTCACCAGGACCAAGCGTCTGCTGGGAAAAGCAGAAACATTCGATCTTGTCGAAGTATTGGGCGGCCTGACCCGGCGTAATGCTGGGAACTGCTTGCCCCGTGATCTCGCGGTTCGAAGTATTGCGCACCAGATAAGTCACCTGTTGCAGTTCGCCGGGATGCGCGTCAAGCGTCAACGTCAGCGGACGCATGTCCCAGGGCAGGCCGGGCATGACCGTGCCGGTGAATTCAACGGTGATCTTTCGCGTGACATCGACGTTCGCGGCCGGCGTCGATTCCGTCTTGAGCCCGCCAACGCCGAAGCCGTCGCGGATCGGCTTCTGACCGGCGGTCTTGCCGTTGAATCCAGTCGCTTCGCACAGCACGTTGTATAGCGGGACCAACGCGAACGCGAACGCGAACGCCGCCGCCACCAGGAGCAGGAGGCGGCGTACGAGTCGTTGATTGCTCGGCGCGACCGAGTGCGTCTGCTCCATATCTAGCGCTTGATGAACAGGCCAGCGATATAGACCAGCAACACGATCAGCCCGATCAGCCAGCCGAGACGACGCGAAGCAGTGCGGCGGCGTTCAAGGTCGGCGCTGCTGAACGGCTGCTCTTCCATGCTGCACTCCTTCCTTACTTGACTTGCGGCTGAACTTCCCAACTGTGATGAGGAGGCGGCGAGGGCAGTTCCCACTCCAGGCCCTGTGCGCCCTCCCATACCCGGTCCTTCGCCTTCCGGCCACCGCGGACGCAAGCCCATACGTTCCAGGCGAAGAGCAACTGGCTAATTCCCAGAATGAAGGCGCCGATCGTGGAAATGGCATTGAACTCGGCAAATTGCAGTGCGTAGTCCGGAATCCGCCGCGGCATGCCAGCCAGACCAAGGAAAAATTGCGGGATGAAGGTCAGGTTGAAAGAGACGACGGTCAGCCAGAAATGCCACTTGCCCAGCGTCTCGCTGTACATGTGGCCGGTCCATTTGGGTAGCCAGTAATAGACGCCGGTCATCACGCCCATGATGCCGCCGGCGAACAGCGCGTAGTGGAAGTGGGCGACGACGAAGTAGCTGTGGTGGTACTGGGCATCGGCGGCGACGTCGGCGAGGATGAGACCGGTCAGGCCGGCAATGCCGAAGAGAACGATGAACCCTATGGCAAAGAGCATCGGCGTCTCGAAGGTCATCGCGCCCTTCCACATGGTGGCGATCCAGCAGAAGAAGAGGACGGCGAGCGGCAGCGAGATCGCCATCGTGCTGAACATGAAGTAGATCAGCGCCGGCAATGGCATCCCGGCAGTGAAGAAGTGATGAGCCCAGACGATGACCGAGAGCACACCGATGGCGACGAAGCTATAGACTTGGGCCTTGTAGCCGTAGATCGGCTTGCGCGAAAACGTGGACACGACGTGCGGGATGAGCCCCCACACCGGCAACAGCAGGATATAGACTTCCGGGTGGCCGAAGAACCAGAACAGATGCTGGAACAGGATCGGATCGCCGCCGCCGCTCGCGTCGAAGAAATGGGTGCCGAAATGGCGATCCGTCAGCAGCATGGTCACCGCCCCGGCCAGCACCGGCAGCGTCGCAATCAGCAGGAAGGCGGTGATCAGCCAACCCCACGCGAATATCGGCAGCTTCGTCATGGTCATGCCCGGTGCGCGCATGTTGAAGATGGTGACGATGATGTTGATCGACCCCATGATCGACGAGATACCGAGGATGTGCACCGAGAGGATCGCGAAATCGATCCCCATGCCACCCTGCACTGAAAGTGGTGCGTAGAAGGTCCAGCCGGTGGCGATGGCTCCGTCACCAACCCCGAAAAGCGCCAGGGTGAAGGGCAGGGTGAGCAGGATGGCGGCCGGCGGAAGCAGCCAGAAACCCCAGTTGTTGAGGCGCGGCAACGCCATGTCGGGGGCGCCGATCATCAGCGGAATCATCCAGTTGGCGAAGCCGGTGGCGGCCGGCATCAGCGCCGCGAAGATCATGACCAGGGCGTGTACCCCAATCAGTTGATTGAAGAACTCGGGCTTCATCAATTGCAGACCAGGCTGGAAGAGTTCGGCACGCACCGCAAGGATCATCAGGCCGCCGACGAAGAACATGATCAACGAGAAGGTCAGGTACATCGTGCCGATGTCCTTGTGATTCGTCGTCGTCAGCCATCTGGCGAAGCCGCCCGGGTGATATCCGGCGTGGTGTTCGGTGTCGTGTCCTGCGGGATGGGTGGTGATGCTGCTCATCTCGATTCTCCTAACGCAATGTCTTGATCTGGGCGGGCTGAATCATGTCGCCCTGGCGGTTGCCAAAACTGTTTCGCTCGTAGGTGATGACCGCTGCCAGTTCGACGTCCGACAGGGTGTTGCGGAACGCCTGCATAACCGTGCCGGCCTTGCCGTTCAGTACCCGGTCGACGTGACTGTCCTTGACTATCTTGCCATCCTTTGCCAGGAGCGGGCCCTTGACGATCGGGCTTCCCGAGAGGGCCGGAAAGGCGGGAGGCATGCCCAGGCCGTTCGGCTGGTGGCAGACCGCGCACTGCTTCTCGTAGACTTCCTGTCCCTTGGTCATCAGTTCGTCACTGCTCCAGGTCCGGTCAGCACCACCAGCGGCAGCCTTGGCCTCGGCCTTCTTCTCTTCCAGCCAGGCCAGGTATTCGGGCTCAGGTACGGCATGCACGACAACAGGCATGAAGCCATGGTCCTTGCCGCAAAGTTCGGCGCACTGGCCGCGGTAGGTGCCGGGTTTCTCGATATTGACCCAGGTTTCCCGCAGGAAGCCGGGAATGGCATCGCGCTTGACCCCGAACTGGGGGACCCACCAGGTGTGGATGACGTCGGTCGACGTCAGCAGAATCCGGACTTTCTTCCCCACGGGAAGCACCACAGGGTTGTCGACCTCGAGCAGATAATGCTCGCCCTTGGCTTCGGCGTTGCTGATCTGCTCGCGCGGCGTGGACAGGGTGCTGATGAACTTGACCCCGGCTTCCGGATACTCGTACTGCCACTTCCATTGCATGCCCGTCACCTTGAGAACCATGTCGGCGCGGGTCTTGGTATCCTCCATTTCGACGAGGGCATTGACTGCCGGAATGCCCATCAGGATGAAGTCGATGAACAGCAGGATCGCAAAGGGGACGAGCGCCCAGAACCACTGCAGTCCGCCGGTTGGCCCCGTAAACTTCGCGGGCTGGTGACCGACGCTTTTCCGGTGCTTGATCATCGAATAGATCATGATCGCGAACACCACCACGAACAGAATGGTGATGATCAGCATGAACTCGTTGTGGACGTGAAGCGTTTCCCGGGCGACGGGTGTCACCGGCTCGGGAAAGTTGTACCTGTATTCGGCGCCGGCAATGCCCGGCAGGAAAATTGTGGTTGCGCTCAACAGGCCCACCAATAGCGCATGTGCCGAAGCTTTTCGGCTCGCCCACGAATTCACCGCCTTCGCGTTGAGATCAGCACAGCTACCCATCCTCTTCACTCCCCCTTGTGAGAACCGACCGCCAAGTTCACAATTGACCTGCATCAAAATGTCGCGGGATGGTATAATGTTTTACTGGCGGATAGCTACATTTTTTTTCCTAATATTCCTTGCTGCCTGTAGTCGGACCCCGGTCGAATTTCGCAATACCGACCTGACCGGGGCCACCTTCGGACGCCAACTGATGTTGAGCGATCACAATGGGCAGAATCGTTCCCTTGGTGATTTTCGCGGCAAGGCCGTCGTTGTCTTCTTCGGGTATACGTCCTGCCCGGACATCTGCCCGACGACGCTCTTGCGCTTGGCCGAGGTGCTGAAGGCCCTGGGGCCCGAAGCGGAGAAAGTACAGGTTCTGTTCGTTTCGCTGGATCCCGAACGCGATTCCGGCGAGCGACTGAAGGAATTCGTCCCCTGGTTTCACCCGTCCTTTCTGGGATTGTATGGTGACGCGGCGCAGACGAAGGCGGCCGCCGAACAATTCCGCGTCTTCAGTTCGCGCAAGGAGGTCGGGAGTGGGCTCGGATATGTGCTGGACCACTCGTCGGGAGCCTATGTTTACGATCCAGCGGGGCGTCTGCGGCTATACGTGAGGGATACAGCCAGCGTCGAAGATATCGCCGCCGATATCCGACACTTGCTCGCCGGCTATTGAACCGAGTGGCGAGGGGGATGGCTTCCGACCTCAGCGTTGGTGTACCTTCATCGCACGCTGCGCCTCGCGCTTCGAGTCCCTTTCCAGTTCGTCAGCGCGTTTGTCGTACTGCTTCTTGCCCTTGGCGAGGCCGATTTCCAGCTTGATGCGCCCCCGCATGAAGTGCAGATCGAGCGGCACGAGCGCATAGCCGGCGCGTTCTACCTTGCCGATCAGTTTCATGATTTCACGTTGGTGCAGCAACAGCTTGCGCGTACGCCTCGGATCGGGACTGACATGGGTCGACGCCGTCAGCAGCGGCGTGATGTGCATGCCGATCAGGAACAGCTCGCCGCCCTTGATGATGACATAGGATTCCTTGATGTTCATCCGGCCGGCACGGATGGCCTTGACCTCCCATCCTTCGAGGGCAATGCCCGCCTCATGCTTCTCCTCGATGAAGTAGTCGTGGAAGGCTTTTTTGTTGACCGTGATGCTCATGCTGCCGGCGATCCATTAAAATCAGCCATTCTACAGCATTAAGGAATTACCCCCGACGCATGGCCTTGGTCGAAAAATCCGTACTTATCGGACAGTCCGCCGACCGCATGTTCGAACTGGTTGACCGTTGCGAAGACTATCCCGTTTTCCTGCCATGGTGCAGCCAGACTGCAGTGAATTTTCGCGACGTGACGAAGACGGTGGCGACTCTCCATGTCAATTATCACAGCGTCAAGACCTGCTTCACGACCGAAAATCACAAGGAGGCACCGCATTCGATGCGGATCTGCCTTGTTGATGGACCTTTCCGTCGCCTTGAGGGATCCTGGTATTTCAAGGCGCTGGCGGAGACCGCCTGCAAGATCGAGTTCCAGCTACACTATGATTTTTCCAGCAGGGTCTTCGAAAAGGCGATCGGTCCGGTGTTCAGCCACATTGCCAATACCTTCGTTGACGCTTTCGTGCGCCGTGCCGGACAGGTCTATGGAGAAGCAAGTGGCTGAAATGCTCAAGATCGAAGTGTGCTATGCCTTGCCGGATAAGCAGGTTCTGGTGCCGTTGGTCCTTGCGGAGGGCGCAACGCTGCAGCAGGCGCTCGAAGCATCGGGGCTGCTCGAGAAGAACCCGGAGATCGATCTGCAGAAGAACAAGTTCGGCATCTTTGCCAAACTGTCCAAGCTGGACACGGTATTGCGCAACCGTGATCGCGTGGAAATTTACCGGCCGTTGATCGCCGACCCCAAGGAGGTTCGCAAGCAGCGGGCCGCCGAGGGCAAGGTCATGAAAAAGGGCGCCGGCGATGCCGACGCCCCCGATGCCTGAACTACCGGCGCCGGCTCGGCAAGTCCTACCTACTTGCAGGACTCCGCAATCGTGTTGCGGGTGCGCTCGATTTCGTCACCCCGCTGGGCATCCTCGAGGAAGGTCTCGCCGCCCTTGCCGTCGGGCAGAATCATGCGGCGGCCTGATTCGAGAGCCTGCAGGTGGGTACGGGCGCGCTCGCAGTTCTCGCGATTCTGCGCCGCCTGAGCAGCCTCCTTCGCCTCCTTGTCGGACTTTTCCCTGGCTTCCTGCTGGCGCTTGCGGAATTCCATGTCCTTCTCTGCCGTTGTCTTGGGGGTATTCGCAGACGGCGGACCGCTAGCTGCTTGCGCGGAATCGCCAGTCGGCGTGCCAATCGACGGCGGAGGAGATGTGCCGATAGCCTTGGAGTTGCGCACCGACGCCGGCGGCGGCGTGTCGGAAATCACCGTCCGGCCGCTGCTGTCCTTCCATTGATAGGTTTGCGCATTGGCGTCGATGACGGTTGCGGTCGACGCGATTGCAAGGGCAAGAATCAGGGCGGCTTTCATGGTCATCCGGAGTCAAGTGCGATTTCGGTATAATACGTTTTTGTGACCTTGGATCAAAGGCCATGCGAATTTTGCAAAAAGCGCTGACATTTGACGACGTCCTGCTCGTCCCTGCATATTCCCGGATTCTGCCTCGTGATGTCAGCCTGTCGACCCGGCTGACCCGCAACATTCCTCTCAACCTCCCGCTGCTTTCCGCGGCCATGGATACCGTTACCGAAAGCCGCCTTGCCATTGCTCTGGCGCAGGAAGGCGGCGTCGGCATCATTCACAAGAACCTGTCGTCGAAGGCTCAGGCGGCCGAAGTGGCCAAGGTCAAGCGTTTCGAATCGGGCATCCTCAAGGATCCGATCACCGTTTCACCACTGATGACGGTTCGCGATGTTCTCGAGATCACCAGCCAGTACCGCATTTCCGGTCTGCCCGTGATCGACAGGGCGGGCAAGGTGGTCGGCATTGTCACCAACCGCGATCTGCGCTTCGAAACCAACCTTGACCAGCCGGTCAAGGCAATCATGACCCCGCGCAAGCGCCTGGTCACGGTCAAGGAGGGCGCCAGTGTCGAGGATGCCAAGGAATTGCTGCGGGCGCATCGCCTCGAGCGGGTTCTGGTGATCGACGACGCGTTCCATCTGCGCGGGCTGATCACCGTCAAGGATATCCTCAAGTCGACCGAACATCCGCTTGCCAACAAGGATGCGTCCGGGAGCTTGCGCGCGGGCGCGGCGGTTGGTGTCGGTCCCGGCACCGAAGAGCGTGTCGAGCGACTTGCCGAGGCCGGCGTTGACGTGGTCATCGTCGATACTGCCCACGGGCACTCGCAGGGCGTACTGGACAGGGTCAACTGGATCAAGGCGCACTTTCCGCAGATCGAGGTGATCGGCGGCAACATCGCCACGGCGGATGCCGCACGGGCGCTGGTCGACAGCGGCGCCGATGCGGTCAAGGTGGGGATCGGCCCCGGTTCGATCTGCACCACGCGGATCGTTGCCGGCGTCGGCGTCCCGCAGATCACGGCAATCCAGAACGTCTCGGAAGCCCTCAAGGGCACGGGTGTGCCGATGATTGCCGATGGCGGCATACGCTATTCCGGTGATATTGCCAAGGCGATTGCCGCCGGTGCCGATACGGTGATGCTCGGCGGGCTGTTTGCCGGGACGGAAGAAGCGCCGGGTGAGGTCGAATTGTTCCAGGGGCGTTCGTACAAGTCCTACCGCGGCATGGGCTCGCTCGGCGCAATGCAGGCAGGCTCTTCCGACCGCTACTTCCAGGAGGCCACCGCCAACGTCGACAAGTTCGTGCCGGAAGGGATAGAAGGCCGGGTGCCGTACAAGGGATCGGTGCTTGCCGTCATTCACCAGCTGATGGGCGGTCTGCGTTCGTCTATGGGCTACCTCGGCTGTTCGACCATTGCCGAAATGCATGATCAGGCCTGCTTTGTGGAAATCACCTCGGCGGGCGTGCGCGAATCGCACGTCCACGACGTGCAGATTACCAAGGAAGCGCCGAACTACCACGTCGAGTAGTTCGTGTCCAAGTGGCCGGCCTGGCTCAAGGTACTGCTTGCCGTGATCGGAATCAGCGGTGTCATCGCCTTTTCCCAACTGTTGCTCTATCTCGACCGGATCGGCGCCAGCAAGTTCGATCTCTGACAGGTGCCGGATCTTCCGGCACTCTTTTCTGTTACCGCTGAAACGGTACATTCCATCATGTCCCACCAGAAAATCCTGATCCTCGATTTCGGTTCGCAAGTCACTCAGCTGATCGCCCGCCGCGTGCGCGAGCAGCAGGTTTATTGCGAATTGCATCCCTTCGACGTTTCCGACGAGTTCATCCGCGCCTTCAAGCCGGGCGGAATCATTCTCTCCGGCGGCCCGAACTCGGTCTACGAATCGCTGGACTGGAAGGCGCCGCAGGTGGTTTTCGAACTCGGCGTTCCCGTGCTCGGCATCTGCTACGGCATGCAGACCATGGCGCAGCAACTGGGCGGCAAGGTGGAAAGCTCCGGCAAGCGCGAATTCGGCTTTGCCGAGGTGCGGGCACGCGGCCATTCCCGGCTCTTCGCCGGGATTCAGGACCGTACCAATGCCGAAAGACATGGCCTGCTCGAAGTCTGGATGAGTCACGGCGACAAGGTCACCGAACTGCC
>CAZKSD010000003.1:0-39624 GCA_964555315.1 uncultured Dechloromonas sp. | reverse complement strand
CGGCGATCGGCAGTTCCTCGCGCTTGATCCCGCCTCCCGGAAGCAGAACCAGGTCTTCCTCGTTAATCGCGAGCAGGATGGCTTCTTCAACCTCGACAATGACGGTTGCCCGGCACCGCTTCCGGTTTTCCACGTTCAGCCCTTGTTGCCGTCGCCGGTGGTTTTGCCCATGGCGGCGATTTCACTGGCTTGCGCGGCATCCTCCTTCTGCTCTTCCGCGGTGAACGCCTTGGCGCTGTCGACCACGGTCGCGTTGGCGATTGCGCTGCCGATCCCCTTGGCCGCGTCCCCCGCCTCGCTCGCCAGCTCCCTGGCCTTTTCAACCGTCGTGCTGACGCCTTCGGCAACCGCAGTGCCGGCTTCGTGCGCCAGCTCCCTGGCCTTGACGCCAGCTTCTTCCACGATGTCGACCGCGGAACTTGCCAATTCCCTGGTCTTTTCCGCGGCTGCCGTTGCCGCTTCCTTTGCCTTGTCCAGAATACTCATCTCTATCGCTCCAGTTGAAGAAAGTTACGAACGTTCATCGCGGCCACAAGCAGTCGGGATCATCCAAGCCATTTCCCTTTCCCTTGACGCCATGGCTCCTGGCCACCACCGCGCCAGAACCGGAACTCGCCGGTGGTCACGGCAACCTCCACGGCGCGGTGTGCCCGTCCATTATAGGCAAGTCTCCCGAGGTGATGTGGCGCGCCCGCGAACAGGCGCGTTGCAGAGCGCTCGTCGGCCGGGCAGCGGCGCAAGAAGCGCCGCGAGAACGCCTGGCGTCGGTCGCGCGACGCCCCCTGTCCGGTGTTTCCTCAGCGCGGCCGGCTATCAGGGGCGCGTGAACCTCACTCGGCGCCGCCCGCCTGGGTCATCTTGTCGGCCACGACCTCCCAGCCGCCGCCCATCGCCTTATACAGGTTGATAATCGCCTGGAACTGGATCTGCTGACTCTGCGTGTACTGCAACTGGGCATTGAACAGGCTGCGCTCGGCGTCGAGGACCTCGATGAAGCTGGTGTAGCCGTTCTCGTAGCGCAGGCGTGCCGTATCCGCATACTGCTGCAGTGCGGCGACTTGGCGCTTCTGCGCCTCCAGTTGCTCGCGCGTGCGATCCTGATCGACGAGCGCGTCGTTGACTTCGCGGAAGCCCTGCTGGATCGCCTTCTGGTAGGCGAACAGCGCCTGCTGCTGGCCGGCCTCGGCAGCCTCGACCTGGCCGGCGATGGCGCCGGCGGTGAAGATCGGCATCGTGATCCCGCCGCCGTACTGCCAGACCTTGGACTGGCTGTCGAACAGGTTGCTCAGGCTGGTGCTGCTGAAACCGAACAGGCCGGTCAGCGAAATGGTCGGGAAATACTGCGCCTTGGCGGCGCCGATCTGGGCATTTGCGGCGATCAGCTTCTGTTCGGCTTCGCGGATGTCCGGGCGGCGCGTCAGGAGTTCAGACGGCAGGCCGGCCGGGATGCCGGGCAGCAGCAGTTCGTCGATGGTCTTGCCGCGTGGAATCGGGCCGGGGTTCTTGCCGAGCAGTACGCTCAGGCCGTTTTCCTGCTGGGCGATGGCCTTCTCGAAGACCGGGATGGTCGCCAGCGCCTCCTCGTATTGCGAACGGTTCTGGCTCAACTCGAGCAGCGAGATGATGCCGCCCTCGTAGCGCAGTTTGAAGATATCGTAGGATTCGCCGCGCGCCTTCGCGGTCGCCCGGGCGATCTCGAGTTGGCGGTCGAGGTCGCGCAGGTTGATGTAGCCGCCGGCAGCACTGCCGACCAGCGACATGATCACGCCCTGCCGCGCTTCCTCGCTGGCCAGCAGTTGGGCGCGGGCAGCCTCGGTCTGGCGGCGGATGCGGCCCCAGAGGTCGATTTCCCAGGCGGCGTTCAGGGCGGCCGAGTAAGCGTTGAAGGTCGACTCGCCGCCGCTGCCGGAAATGACCGAGGAATTGATGCGCTGGCGGGCGGCGTCGTAACCGGCCCCGACCTGCGGGAACAGCTCGGCACGGACGAAGCCGTAGCGCCCGGCGTATTCGTCGACGCGGGCGCTGGCGATCAACAGGTCCTTGTTCTCGCGCAGCGCGAGGGCAACCAGGTCGTTGAGCACCGGGTCGCCGAATTGCTCCCACCACGCCGTGTTGGCGAGGTCGCGGACGTCCTTTTCGTCGAGGCGCCAGGCCGCCGGTGCGTCGACCGGCGGGCGCACGTAGTCGGGGCCGACCATGCAGCCGCCGGCGAGCAGGGCGAACAGGGCAGCGGCGATGGGCTTACGCATGGCCGTCTCCTCCCTTGCCGGCGCCTTCGGCGGGTGCCGGATCGGTCTTGCCGCGGTGGCTGATCCGCTCGATGACGTAGAAGCTGACCGGGATCATGAAAATCGCAATGCCCGTCGCCGCCAGCATGCCGCCGATCACGGCGCCGCCCATCACCTGCCGCGAGATGGCGCCGGCGCCGCTGGCCAGCGCTAGCGGCACGCAGCCGAGGATGAAGGCGAACGAGGTCATCAGGATCGGCCGCAGGCGCAGTTGCGCGCCCTTCAAGGTCGCCTCGGCCAGCGACAGCTCGCCCTTTTCATATTCCATCTTGGCGAATTCGACGATCAGGATCGCGTTTTTCGCCGCGAGACCGATCAGCATGACGAGACCGATCTGCGCATAGACGTTGAGATCCTGTCCGCGCAGCAACAGCGCCGCGAAAGCCCCGGCGACGGCGATCGGCGTGCCGAGCAGCACCGAGAACGGCAGCGACCAGCTCTCGTACTGGGCGGCGAGGATCAGGAAGACGCAGAGCAGCGAGAAGGCGAAGATGGCGACCGGCGATACGCCCTCGGCGGCTTTGCGTTCCTGGAAGGACATGCCCGAGTAGTCGAAGCCCATTTCGCTGGGCATGGTCTCGCGGAAGACTTCTTCCAGCGCGTGCATGACCTGCGCCGAGCTGAAGCCGGGCGCCGCCGAGGCATTGATCTGCGCGCTGCGATACAGGTTGAAGCGCATCGTGAACTCGGGGCCGGCGATGCTGCGTATCGATGTCAGCGCGGACAGCGGCACCGGCTGGCCTTCCTTGTTGCGCACGTAGAACTGGCCGATATTCTCGATGTCGGTGCGGAATTCGCCCTCGGCCTGGATGTAGACCTGCCACTGGCGCCCGAAGCGGTTGAAATAGTTGATGAAGCCGCTGCCAAGGAAGGATTGCAGCGTCTGGTAGACCTCCTTGATATTGACCCCCTGCTTGAGCACCTTGTCGCGGTCGACGTCGATGAACATCTGCGGCACCACCGGGCGGAAGGTCGACGTCACGCCGGCCAGTTCCGGTCGCTTGCGCGCCGCTTCGAGGAAGCGGTTCGTCTGCTCGGCGAGGTAGTCGATGTCCTTGCCGGCGCGATCCTGCAGGATGAAGGTGGCGCCGCCCGAGACGCCGACCCCCTGGATGGCGGGTGGCGGGAAGGCGAAGCCGATGGCGCCGCTGATCCCGGCCAGGCGTTTCGAGATCTCGGCCTTGATCGCGCCGTATTGCTCTTCCGGCTTCTTGCGCTTGGACCAGTCTTCGAAGGTGATGAAGAAGAAGGCGCTGTACGTGTTCTGCACCTGGCTCAGCATGCTGTAGCCGACCACGGTGGTGACGTACTTGACGCCGGGGACATCCTTGATCAGGTCTTCGGCCTGGCGGGCGATATCCGAGGTGCGCTGCAGCGAGCCGGCATCGGGAAGCTGCACGCCGGCGAAGACGTAGCCCTGGTCCTCGTCGGGCAGGAAGCCGGTCGGCAGCGTCTTGCCGAACAGGCCGGCCAGGGCGGCGATGCCGAAAATGAACAGGAGGCTGACCATGCTTTTGCGGATCGCCAGGCGGCAGACGCCGACATAACCGCCGGTGACACGGCCGAAGACCTCGTTGAAGCGGTCGTAGAACTTCTGCAGGAGCCCGGTTCCCTTGACCTTGGGGCGGAGCAGCAGGGCGCACAGGGCCGGGCTCAGGGTCAGCGCGTTGAAGGCCGAGATGATGACCGAAATCGCGATGGTCACCGCGAACTGCTGGTAGAGCTGGCCGGTGATGCCGGGGATGAAGGCGGTCGGCACGAAGACGGCGGCGAGGATGACGGCGATGGCGATGACCGGGCCGGTCACCTCGCTCATCGCCTTGATGGTCGCTTCCTTCGGCGACAGGCCGTGCTCGATGTGGTGTTCGACCGCCTCGACGACGACGATGGCGTCATCGACGACGAGGCCGATGGCCAGCACCAGTCCGAACAGCGACAGCGTGTTGATCGAGAAGCCGAACAGCGGGAAGAGCATGAAGGTGCCGACCAGCGACACCGGCACGGCGAGCAGCGGGATCAGCGTCGCGCGCCAGCCCTGGAGGAAGACGAAGACGACGATGATGACCAGCACCAGGGCTTCGAACAGCGTGTGCTGGATTTCCTTGATGCCTTCGGTGACCGACAGCGTGGTGTCGAGGGCAATGACGTAATCGAGGTCGGGCGGGAAGCTCTGCTTGAGTTTCTCCATCAGCGCCTTGGCGCCGTTCGCGGCATCGAGCGCGTTGGCGCCGGGAATCTGGTAGAGGGCGATCAGCGCCGCCGGCTTGCCGTTCAGGCGGCCTTCCATGTTGTAGGTCTGGGCGCCGAGTTCGATCCGGGCGACATCGGAAACGCGGACGATCGAGCCGTCCGGGTTGGCGCGCAGGACGACCTTGCCGAAGTCCTCCTCGGTCACCAGCCGGCCCTGGGCGCGGACGGCGTAGGTGAATTCCTGGCCGGCCGGCACCGGCTGGGCGCCGACCTGGCCCGCCGGGTTGACGGTGTTCTGGGTCTGGACGGCGTTGATGATCTCGGGAATCGTGATGTTCAGCTTGGCCAGCACGTCGGGGCGCACCCACAGGCGCATCGCGTACTGGCCGGCGCCGAAGACGGTGACGCTGGCGATCCCCTTGACCCGCGTCATCTGGTCGTTGATGTTGATGTACGAGTAGTTGGCCAGGAAGACGTTGTCGTAGGTGCCGTTGGGCGAATAGAGCGCGAACATGACCAGCGGCGACGAGGTCGATTTCTGCACCGTCACGCCGTAGTTGCGCACGTCCGAGGGCAGTTGCGACTCGGCCTGGCCTTGGCGCATCTGGGCGAGCAGCTGGTCGGTGTTGGCATCGGTGCCGAGCGCGAAATTGACGTACAGCGTCGTTTGCCCGTTGTTGGCGTTGATCGAGTACATGTAGTCCATGTTGTCGACGCCGGACATCTGCTGTTCGATCGGGGTGGCCACGGCCTGCTCGACGGTCAGGGCGTCGGCGCCGGTGTAGGTGGCGTTGACCTGGATCTGCGGCGGCACGATGTTGGGAAACTGCGCGACAGGCAGGCCGGACATGGCGACGAGACCGACGATGGTCATCAGGATCGAGATGACCATGGCCACGATCGGCCGGTTGATGAAGAACCGTGACATGGCGGCTTATTCCTTGGCGGCGGACGCGGCGGGGGCGGCCTTGGCGGGAGCGCCGGCCGCCGCAAGGAAGGGCTTGGCCTCGACCGTCATTCCCGGCCTGACCTTCTGCGTGCCTTCGGCGATGACCCGCTCGCCGGGCTTGAGGCCCGCGGCGATCAGCCAGTCGCTGCCGATGCGCTCGCCGACGGCCACCGGGCGGATGTCGACCTTGTTGTCGGCGCCGACGATGGCGAGCAGGAACTTGCCCTGCATCTCGGTCACCGCCCGCTGCGGCACCAGCAAGGCGCCCTTGACCACCTTCATGGTCGCCCGGATGCGGCCGAACTGGCCGGGGCGCAGCAGATTATTGGCGTTGGGGAACAGCGCGGCGACCTTGAAAGTGCCGGTCGTGACGTCGGCCTGGCGGTTGAGCACGGTGACCTTGCCCTGGTGCGGATAGGTCGAGCCGTCGACCAGGACGAGGTCGAGCGCCACGTCGTTTGGCGTCTTGCCGGCGGCGGAAGCGGCGTTCGCCACCTTGAGGTATTCCTGTTCGCTGATGTTGAAATAGACCTTGATCGGGTCGACCGAAGACACCGTGGTCAGCGCGTCGCCGCTCGGGCTCAGCAGGTCGCCGATCTGCGCCTTGGCGATGCCGGCGATGCCGGTGATCGGCGAGGTGATCCGGGTGAATCCGAGGTTGAGCTTCGCCGTCTTCAGGTTGGCGTCGGCGGCCTCCAGTTCCGCCTTGGCCGACTGGAAACTGCCGGTCGCGTCGTCGAGATCCTTCTGGCTGACGGCGTTCTTCTCGGCCAGCGGCTTGACGCGGGCGAGGTTGGCCGAGGTCGTGTCGAAACGGGCGACCTTCTGGGCGCGGATTCCCTTGGCTTCGTCTACCGCCGCCTCGAAGGTGCGCGGATCGATCTCGAACATCAGCTGGCCCTGCTTGACGAGATCGCCTTCGCGGTAGTTCTGCTTGACCAGGTAGCCGGTTACCTGCGGGCGGATCACCGCGTTGATGTTGCCGTCCAGCGTGGCCACCCATTCCATGTAGATCGGCACGTCGCGCTGCGTGGCTTCGACGACCTGGACGACCGGGGTCGCGGGCGGCGGCGCCTTTCCCTTGTCGCAGGCGGTGGTGGTCAGCAGGGCGATGCCGGCCAGGCCCACCGCTGCCCACTTGAACCGGCGGCCGGCGGATGAAAGGGCGGATCGGTTGGATCTCATGATTGCTCCTGTCTGGGCAAATTCTGGGGGGCCGCCGCTTCTGTTGCCGCGCCAATCCCATTCCGAAATTATGATTCAGCCTTTGCAGGCCTGCTGGGTCACCGATTGTAGTGGAAAACGGGTTCGGGTATCGCATGCGGTAGCGATGGCAATGCGCCACTTTCTGGCCAGGCGCCATGCGCAATTTGCTTCGGACCCAGGGTGATGACCAATCCGATTCCGGCCTTGAAGCGGCGTCCGGGTCAGGCGGAAGCCGGGATGCTGGAACCTGTAATCTGGAGCGCACGCACGGCAACCCCGGAAAGCAGGGCAGTCATCGGGCATCGGCTCACAGGGGGCGTATGGCGTCGTGGTAATTCATCGCGCCGCATGGCGGGCGGCGGGGTGGCGGATACCCCCCATTGCGGGTGGCACCGATTCCGCGAGGGGTCTTTATTCTTGCATCCATTCCAGACAACCAGTTTGCAAGGAGAACCCCGATGAGTGAGAACACCGTTGCCGTGACCCCTTCCGCCTACGCCTATCCACTGCTGATCAAGCAGTTGCTGCACACGCCGATGGCGACCGCCGGCGACCAGGAGATCGTGTACCGCGACTCGCACCGGATGACCTACAACGATCTGTTCGCGCGCATCGGCCGCCTCGCCAACACGCTGGCCGGCCTCGGCGTCGGCCAGGGCGACACGGTTGCCGTGATGGACTGGGACAGCCACCGCTACCTTGAGTGCTTCTTCGGCGTGCCGATGATGGGCGCCGTGCTGCAGACCGTGAATATCCGCCTGTCGCCCGAGCAGATCCTGTATACGCTCAACCATGCCAAGGCCGACGTCGTGCTGGTCAACGCCGAATTCGTGCCGATGCTGGCGATCATCAAGGACCAGCTCGAAACGGTGAAGAAGTTCGTGCTGATCACCGACACCGGCGGCGACATGGCGTCGTTCAAGATCCCGTTCGCCGGCGAGTACGAGGCGCTGCTGGCGCAGGCCCCGAGCCACTACGACTTCCCCGATTTCGACGAGAACACGCGCGCCACGACCTTCTATACGACCGGCACCACCGGCCTGCCGAAGGGCGTTTATTTCAGCCACCGCCAGCTCGTCCTGCACACCCTGGCGGTTGCCGCCCATCTCGGCGCCGGCGTCGACCAGGGCCGCCTGCACCGCGGCGACGTGTACATGCCGATCACCCCGATGTTCCACGTCCATGCCTGGGGTCTGCCCTACGTGGCGACGCTGCTCGGCATCAAGCAGGTCTATCCGGGCCGCTACGCGCCCGATACGCTGATCCAGTATCTGCGCGCCGAGAAGGTGACCTTCTCGCACTGCGTGCCGACCATCATGCACATGATGCTGACCAGCCCCGCCGCCAAGGACGTCGATTTCTCGGGGTGGAAGGTCATCATCGGCGGCTCGGCCCTGCCCAAGGGGCTGGCGTCGGCCGGCATCGCGCGCGGCATCGACATCTTCGCCGGCTACGGCATGTCCGAAACCTGTCCGATCCTGACCCTGACCCGCGTGCCGGCCGACGTGGCCGCCGACGACGGCGAGCGCCAGGCGGTCGAGCGCATCCGCACCGGCTACCCGATTCCGCTGGTCGACCTGCGCACCGTCGATGGCGACATGCTCGACACCCCGCGTGACGGCCAGGCCGCCAGTGCCGGCGAGATCATCGTGCGCACCCCGTGGCTGACCATGGGCTACCTGCACAATCCGGCCGCTTCCGAGGATCTCTGGGCGGGCGGCTACCTGCATACCGGCGACATCGGCGTGATCGACGCGGCTGGCTGCCTGCAGGTCACCGACCGCATGAAGGACGTGATCAAGACCGGTGGCGAGTGGGTTTCCTCGCTCGAGCTGGAAAGCATCATTTCCGAATTCCCGGCGGTCAACGAGGTGGCGGTGATCGGCATCAAGGACGACAAGTGGGGCGAGCGCCCGTTGCCGCTGATCGTGCTCAAGGAAGGCCAGGCGGCCACCCTCGAGGACATCAAGCGCCATGTCCAGAAGTATTCGGACGCCGGCCAGATCTCCCGCTACGCCATCCCCGACCAGGTCCGTTTCGTCGATTCGCTGGCCAAGACCAGCGTCGGCAAGCTGAACAAGAAGGCGATGCGCGAGCAGATCGCGGGCTGAACCGGACCGACGCGGAGAGAATGAAGTGGACAATCTGATCGTAAGGAAGGCGGCCGTTCTCGGCGCCGGTGTCATGGGGGCGCAGATCGCAGCCCACCTGGCCAATGCCGGCGTGCCGGTCGTGCTGTTCGACCTCCCGGCCCGGGAAGGCGACAAGAACGGCGTCGTCCGCAAGGCGCTCGATGGCCTGAAGAAGCTGGTGCCGGCCCCGCTGTCGGACAAGGATCGGCTCCAGTATATCGACGCCGCCAACTACGACGAGCACCTGCCGCTGCTCGCCGGGTGCGATCTCGTCATCGAGGCCATCGCCGAGCGCACGGACTGGAAGAACGATCTCTACGCAAAAATCGGCCCGTTTCTGTCGTCGACCGCGATCGTCGCCTCGAACACCTCGGGGCTGTCGATCAATGCGCTCGCCGCCGGCTTGCCGGCCGAGGTGCGGCCGCGCTTCTGCGGCATCCACTTCTTCAACCCGCCGCGCTACATGCGCCTGGTCGAGATCATCGCCACCGAAGGCACCGATCCCGGCACCCTCGATGCGCTGGAAACCTGGTTGACCTCGCGCCTCGGCAAGGGCGTCATCCGCGCCCTCGACACCCCGAACTTCGTCGCCAACCGCATCGGCGTTTTTTCGATTCTCGCGGTGATGCACCATACGCAGCGCCTCGATCTGCCCTTCGATACGGTCGACGCCCTGACCGGCCCGAAAATCGGTCGCCCGAAGAGCGCTACCTACCGTACCGCGGACGTGGTCGGCCTCGACACGCTGGCACACGTCGTGCGGACGATGCGCGATACCCTCCCGGATGACCCCTGGCGCCGCCATTTCGTCGTGCCCGCCTGGCTCGAGCGCCTGATCGAGGAGGGAGCGCTCGGACAGAAGAGCGGCGGCGGCATCTACCGCAAGTTCGGCAAGGAAATCCGGGTTCTCGATCTCGAGGAACAAGGCCATCGCGCGGCGAATGGCGAGGCGAGTCCGGAAGTTGCCGCGATCCTCAAGGAAGCCGATCTCACCCGGCGCTTCGCCGCGCTGCGCGCTTCCGGCGACCCGCAGGCGCAATTCCTGTGGAGCATCTTCCGCGACGTCTTCCACTACTGCGCGGTGCAGCTCGAACACGTCGCCGACAACGCCCGCGACCTCGACCTCGCCGTGCGCTGGGGTTTCGGCTGGGGGCAGGGGCCGTTCGAGATCTGGCAGGCCGCCGGCTGGGCCGACATCGCGCAGGCCATCGCCGCCGACATCGCCGCCGGCAAGTCCATGAGCGCCGCGCCGCTGCCGGCGTGGGCACTGGACGCCGGGCGTTCCGGCGTGCATGCGCCGGAAGGTTCATACTCCGCCGGCCGTGACGCCTACGCGCCGCGCTCGGCGCTGCCGGTCTACGAGCGCCAGCTGTTCCCCGAGCGCGTGCTCGGCGAAGCCGGCGCGATCCCGGAAAAATCCGGCGAGACCCTCTATGAAAACGACGGCGTGCGCTTGTGGGTGCTGCCTGCGGTCGACCGCCGGATCGGCATCGTTTCCTTCAAGTCGAAGATGCATGCCATCGGCGCCGAAGTCGTCGACGGCGTGCAGGCGGCGATTGCCCGCGCCGAAGCCGGTCTCGACGGCCTCGTGCTGTGGCATGACGCGCCCTTCGCCGTCGGCGCCAACCGCCCGCGCCGAAGCCGGTCTCGACGGCCTCGTGCTGTGGCATGACGCGCCCTTCGCCGTCGGCGCCAACCTGGCGCAGGTCGCCGAACTGTGCGCGGCCGGCGATGCCGCCCGGCTCGATCCGTTTGTCGCGGCCTTCCAGCAGGCGACGATGGCGGTCAAATATGCCCAGGTTCCAGTCGTCGCGGCCGTGCAGGGCATGGCCCTCGGCGGCGGCTGCGAATTCGCCATGCACGCCGCCCGCCGCGTGCTTGCCCTGGAAAGCTACATGGGCCTCGTCGAGGCCGGCGTCGGCCTGATCCCGGCCGGCGGTGGCTGCAAGGAGTTCGCGCTGCAGGCGGCGGCGTGGGCGGCGCGGACGGCGACGCCGAACGAGGTGCTGGCCTTCGTCCAGCCGGTGTTCATGAACATCGCCACGGCCAAGGTCTCGAAGAGCGCCCACGAGGCGATCGGCTATGGCTTCGCCAAACCCTCCGACACCGTCCTCTTCCACAATGACGAGCTGCTCTTTGTCGCCATCAGGGAAGCGCGCGCCCTGGCCGACGCGGGCTACGCCCCCAGGCAGCCGGCGCGTGGCATTCCGGTCGCCGGCCGGGCTGGCATCGCGGCGATGGAGATGACGCTGGTCAACATGCGCGACGGCGGCATGATCTCCGCCTACGACTACCAGGTGGCGCGCGCCGCGGCGGTGGCCGTTTGCGGCGGCGAGATCGAGGGCGGCAGCCTGGTCGACGAAGCCTGGCTGCTCGCCGTCGAGCGCCAGCAATTCGTCGCCCTGCTGCAGAACCCGCAAACCCAGGACCGGATCAGGCACATGCTCGACACCGGCAAGCCGCTCCGTAATTAATCGGCGGAAGGGACGAGAAAATGAGTAAACAGATTCAGGACGCCTACATCGTCGCCGCGACGCGCACCCCGGTCGCCAAGCGCATGGGCCACTTCAAGCACGTGCGGCCCGACGACCTGCTGGCGCACGCCATCCGTTCGGTCGTCGCCCAGGTGCCCGCCATCGACCCGGCGCGCATCTACGACGCGATCGTCGGCTGCGCCATTCCCGAGGCCGAACAGGGGCTCAACATCGCCCGCATCGGCGTGCTGCTGGCCGGCCTGCCCAATGTCGTGTCGGGCTACACGATCAACCGCTTCTGCTCGTCGGGCCTGCAGGCCGTCGCCGATGCCGCCAGCCAGATCCGCCTCGGCCAGGCCGACGTGATGATCGCCGCCGGCACCGAATCGATGACCGCGATGTCGAGCATCTTCGGCAACAAGGTGGTGCCGAACCCGGCCATCTTCTCCGACGAGAACATCGGCATCGCCTACGGCATGGGCCTGACCGCCGAGGAAGTGGCGAGCAAGTGGGGCATCACCCGCGACGAGCAGGACGCCTTTGCGCTGGCTTCGCACCGCAAGGCGTGCGCGGCCATCGCCGCCGGCCATTTTCAGGCCGAGACGTCGCCCTACGCGGTGTGCGACCGTCTGCCCGACCTCGCCAGCGGCCAGGTCCGCGAGCGCCGCCGCACGGTCGAGCACGACGAAGGCGCGCGCGCCGACATTTCGCTCGAAAAGCTCGCCAAGCTGCGCCCGGTGTTCCGCGCCAAGGGTTCGGTCACCGCCGGCAACGCCTCGCAGATGTCGGACGGCGCCGGCGCCGTGATGCTGGTCTCCGAGAAGGTGCTGAAGGAATGCAACCTGACGCCGCTCGCCCGTTTCGCCGGCTATGCGGTCGGGGGCGTGGCCCCGGAAATCATGGGCATCGGCCCGATCGCCGCGATCCCGCGCGTGCTCGCCCAGACCGGCGTCAAGCAGGACGACCTCGACTGGATCGAGCTCAACGAGGCCTTCGCCGCGCAGGCGCTGGCGGTGACCCGCGAGCTCGGGCTGAACCCGGAAAAGATCAACCCGCTCGGCGGCGCCATCGCCCTCGGCCACCCGCTCGGCGCCACCGGCGCCGTGCGCACCGCCACGCTGCTGCATGGCCTGCGGCGCACCGGCGGCCGCTACGGCATGGTCTCGATGTGCATCGGCACCGGCATGGGCGCCGCCGGCATTTTTGAACGCGTCTGACAGAAAACCAACAGGAGAAAACAGCATGAGTGATTACCGCGCCCCCGTGAAGGACATGCGCTTCGTCATGGACGAGATCGTCGGCCTGTCCGAAATCGCCCAATTGCCGGGCTACGAGGAGGCGACGCCGGACATGGCCGACGCCGTCCTCGAGGAAGCCGCCAAGTTCGCCGGCGGGGTGCTCGCACCCCTTAACCGCGTCGGCGACCAGCAGGGCTGCAAGCTGGGCGCCGACGGCGTGACCACGCCGGATGGCTGGAAGGAGGCCTACCGTGCCTTCTGCGACAGCGGCTGGAACGGCCTCGCGATGCCCGCCGAGTTCGGCGGCCAGGGGCTGCCGGAAACCTTCGGCATCGCCGTCAAGGAAATGCTGGCCTCGGCCAACATGGCCTTCTCGCTGTGCCCGATGCTGACTGGCGGCGCCATCCAGGCATTGCTCACCTGCGCCAGCGACGAACTGAAGGCGACCTACCTGGAAAAGATGATCTCCGGCGAGTGGACCGGGACGATGAACCTGACCGAGCCGCAGGCCGGCTCCGACCTCGCCCTCGTGCGTTCGCGCGCCGAGCCGCAGGCCGACGGCAGCTACAAGGTGTTCGGCCAGAAGATCTTCATCACCTACGGCGACCACGACCTGACCGACAACATCGTCCATCTCGTCCTCGCCCGCCTGCCCGACGCGCCGCCGGGCGTACGCGGCATCTCGCTGTTTCTGGTGCCCAAGTTCATGGTCAATGCCGACGGTTCGCTGGGCGCGCGCAATGACGCCTATTGCGTTTCCATCGAGCACAAACTCGGCATCCACGCCAGCCCGACCGCCGTGCTCGCCTTCGGCGACAACGGCGGCGCCGTCGGCTGGCTGCTCGGCGAGCCGAACCGCGGCCTCGAATACATGTTCGTGATGATGAACGAGGCGCGCATGGGGGTCGGCCTGCAGGGCGTCGCCCTCGGCGAGCGCGCCTACCAGCAGGCGCTCGGCTATGCCCGCGAGCGCAAGCAGGGCCGCGACGCGGTGACCGGCGAAGCGCTGGTCACCATCGATCACCATCCCGATATCCGGCGCATGCTGATGACGATGAAATCGCGCGTCGAAGCCGGCCGTGCGACTACCTATATGGCGGCAGGACTACTCGACCGCGCCCACGCCGGCAGCGACCCGGAGCAGAAGAAGCGCGACCTGTGGCTGGCCGAGTTCCTGATCCCCATCGTCAAGGGCGGCGGCACGGAAACCAGCATCGAGGTCACCTCGCTCGGTATCCAGATCTATGGCGGCATGGGCTACATCGAGGAAACCGGCGCCGCGCAGCACTGGCGCGACTCGCGCATCACGACGATCTACGAGGGCACGACGTGCATCCAGGCCAACGACCTGATCTTCCGCAAATTGATGCGCGACCAGGGTGCTACCGCCCGCGTCGTCTTCGCCGAAGTGGCGGCGACCGCGCGCGCCCTGAACGAAGCGGATCGCCCTGAGTTGCAGGCGATCGGCCGTCGCCTCGATGCCGGACTCAAGGCATGGGAAGACGCGACCGACTGGGTGCTGGCCAACGCGAAAACCGGCGTTGCCGGCGTGTTGACCGCAGCAGTGCCTTACCTCGACCTCGCGGTCGCGGTGACCGGTGGCTGGCTGATGGGCAAGGCGGCGCTCGCCGCGGCCGGCTATCTCGACCGGGGCGAAGGCGACCAGGCGTTCTACACGGCCAAGCTGGCCAGCGCCGGCTTCTATGCCGAGCAGAGCCTCCCCTTGGCGCAGGCCAGGGTCGTGAGCGTGCTCGCAGGCGACGGCGGGATCGCCGGGCTCGGCGGCGAGGCGCTGTTCGGGTAGGAGCAACCTGACTCTGCGACAGAGACTTCGGGGAACCGCACCCGTCGTCTCTGGATTTCAAGGGGGCCATGCGGCCCTCTCCTTTTTCATCCTATCGGCCAGTGGCGGACAACGTCCCGGCATTGCGCACGGGAATCCAGCCTTCGCCCGGGTCAAAGCGTGTGAACGCCCTCGCCGATTCCGCCGTGGCCGGACCGAGATCCTTCTCGAACACCGTGCCCTGATGACTGATCATGAAGGTCTTGACGCCGGACTGGCCGTATTCCGCCGGCCAGGCGACGACGGCGAAACCGCCGATCATCCGGTCGGCGGCGAGATAGTCATAGGAACCGCCCGGCGCCGCAGGCCCCTGGCCGGTGAGTATCCGGTAGTAGTACCCCCAGTACGGCGTCGGGCCCCGCTTGTCGAAGACATAGCCTTCCCGTGTCGCCTGTGCGACCAACGGCCCCAGCGGACTCTCGTCACGGCCTGCGGCGGACGGCCAGTACAAGCCGTCGCGCTTTCCCGGCGTGCTCGCGAAGCGTTGCGCGCATTCGCGCATGCCGTCGCCGTTGCGGTCCGCCGCTGCGTAGTCGGCCTGGGCGTCCGCGATGGCGAGCAGGACTTCGATCGTGTTCAGCTCGTTGCGGCCGATGCGGCGATTGATGATTTCCTCGCGGCCGGCGGCGGTGTCGAAGCGCCACCCCTGACCGGACTTGACCAGGGGGATCGGGAACGACCAGTCGTCGTTGCCGAAGACGAGCGTCGCGCGACGCTCGCCGTCGCGCCGGATTTCGTGCTTCTCCGCGTAGGCGGTGATGAAGGCTTCGCGCTCCCGGCGCGCGAACGCCGGATCGCCGGTGCCGAGCCGGGCGGATTCCGGCCCAAGCACGCGCTGGGTGCGCGCCGGGTTGCCGGAGCGCGCCGCATCGAACAGGGCGCCGGCTGCCTTCTCGGGCGACGCGAAGACCGCCGCGCCCGATGCCATCGCGACATTTGCAGCGGTCAGGACGGACCAGGCGATCACCGTCCGGACGAGCCTGCCCGTACCGGACCTGGATGCAACCGGGCGGTCCTGCCGGTCGCTGCGAATTCCGGAACCCTGTTTCATCGTCTTCCTCCCCGGCCGCCACCCATCCTGCCGCCGCCGAAACCGCCGCCCATGCCCTGCCGGCTCGACATTCCCCGGCTGCCGAAATCGCCACCCCGCGAGCCGACGTCCGAACCGCCGAAACCGCTGGCCTGGCCGCTGCCGGAGAAATCGCGGTTGCCGCTGGCGCTCCGGTCACCGACTCCCCGCGAGCCGTCCAGGCGTTGCCCGCCATCCGCCCGACCGCGGAATTCCTGCCGCGCCTGGGCATTGCGGGCCGCGTCGCCGCGGTTGTACTGCCGGGCGACGTTCTGGTCGCGGTAGGGGACCCCGCGCCGATGGTCGACGTTGTGCTTCCAGTTGCCGCGATCGCCCGAAATGTTGCTGCGGTTGAAGTTGTTGTACTTGTGGTGTTCGACGTGGACGCCTCCGCCATTCCAGTCACACCCGCCCCACAGCGCGCCGCCGATGATGAGGCCCGTGGTGAAGGTCAGCAAGGCGGCGCCCGGGTAGTATCCGGGCGGATAGTAGTAGTAAGGGGGGTAGGCCGGATAGGGCCACGGCCCGTACACATACCAGGGGTCATAGGCGGGAACGTAGACGACCGCCGGATCGGCCGGCTCGATGCGCACGTAGTTTCCGGCCGTGCCCTGCTCGACGGTCACCATCTGCTGCTCGGTGGACTTGAGTGTGCCTTGCGCGTTCGCGGCCTGCCGCAGTTTCTGCACAGCGGCCAGCAGGCGCTTCTGGTCGGCGAGGAAGGCGTCGCCGAGTTGCTGCGTCCAGGCGAGCTGCTCGTTCATCATCTCGAGAACGGGCGGGAAGGCGGTCAGTGATTTGACACTGGGATCCCAAGGCAATGGCTGCAGCGCATCCTCGAGCGCCTTGCCGGTCGGTGCGGGATTCGCCTTGCGCCAGCGCGCCGCCTCGACGACCTCGAGCGGGTAGGTCGACGCCATCAGCACCTGTGCGAGCAGGGCGTCGGGATACAGGGCGATTGGCGCCAGCAACTGTTCGAGCTGCTCCCGGCGCAGGGTCTGGCCGGCATCTGGTGGCTGGACGGGCGCCGCCCCTTGCACGGGCGGCATCGTCGGTGCCGTCGTGCAGGCGGTGAGCGCGAGGGCGCCCGAGACGAGGGCGGCCAGGAGGCGCGGAGTGGGCGATTGGCTCAAGATGTTCCTCTCTTGGCGGTGGTCGCGAACGCTCGGGATACGCCGCACCGTCGTCAGCAAATAGGGGTTCAGACTATCACGAATCGCGGGGTGGCCCCAGCGTTCCCCAGCCATACGCTCCTGCGACTGGCCAGGGAGCTGCTTCTTGACCGGCAATTCCATTGTCTTGCCGGTCAAGAAGCGCGGGATGGCCGCCAATCAGCGCGGGCGGTCGCCGATGATGCCGGCGCGTTCCAGGCGGCGCACGTCCGGCCAGAAATCCTGGACGGCGTAATGTTGCGTGCAGCGGTTGTCCCAGATCGCCACGGTGTTGGTGTGCAGGGGGTGGCGCACCTGAAACTCGGGAATGTAGGCCTGGCTGATCAGATAATTCAGCAGCAGGCTGGCGCCAGGGTTGGCATCCTGGCCGTAACGCACCCGCTGCGGCGTGTGGTAGTTGGTGAAGTGCGTGGTGAAGGCGTTGACGAAGAGGATCTTGTCGCCCGTTTCCGGGTGCGTGCGCACGACCGGGTGTTCCGCGTCGGGGTACATTTCCTTGATTTCAAGGCGTTTTTCGATCGGCATCGCGGCGCCGAAACTGGCTTCTATGCTGTGCCGCGCGCGCAGGTCGGCGATCTGCTCCTTGATCGCTTCCGGCAGATTGTTGTAGGCATCGACCATGTTCACCCAGATCATGTCGCCGCCGGCCTCGGGGGCTTCGGTGCAGCGCAGCACGGCCCCCATCTGCGGGCACTCGCGCCAGGTGGTGTCGCAGTGGTAGGCGTTTTCGTACTGTTCCTTGCGCGTGTCCGGGCCTTTGTAAATCTGCACCAGGCCCGGATGTTCGGGATCGCTGCCGACGATGGGATGGTCTTCCAGGTCGCCGAAGCGGCGGGCGAAAGCCACGTGCTCGGCGCGGCTGCAATCCTGATTTTCGAGGAACAGCACCTTGTGCTTGAGCAGCAAGGCCTTGATTTCGGCGAACAGCGCGTCGTCGTGCGCGGCCTCGGCAATCGAGACGCCTTGCAGTTCGGCGCCGATGCTGCGGGTAAGGGCTTTGACTGTGATCGAATGTTTTTTCATGTCTGTATTTCGCACCCGGCGGGTATCGGCTACCGCACCGGGCAAGCGAGTCTCCTGTTTCAAAGGGTTGATGGACGCAATTGCAGGTACAGGTGCGGGGTCAGGCTTGTTGCTGCTGGCGGCGGGCGGCGAATTCGCCGTACCACGCCAGGCACTCGGGGTTGGCCATGGTGTCGGGGTTGACGACCTTTTCCAGCGGCTGGCCGAGCAGCAGTTTCTTGATCGGCAGTTCCAGTTTCTTGCCGGTCAGCGTGCGCGGGATGGCCGGGACCTGGAAGATGTCGTTCGGCACGTGGCGGGCCGACAGGGCGACCTTGATGCGCTCGCGGATCGTTTTCGTCAGTTCCGCGGTCAACGTCGAATCGGGGCGTAAAACCACAAACAGCGGCATGTACGATTCCTTGCCCAGGTATTCGAGGTCGACGACCATGCTGTCGAGCACTTCCGGTAGATCCTCGACCGCCCGGTAGAGTTCGCTGGTGCCCATGCGGATGCCGTGGCGGTTGATCGTCGCGTCGGAGCGGCCGTAGATGATGGCGCCGCCGCGCGGCGTGATGCGCACCCAGTCGCCGTGGTGCCAGATGCCGGGATAGGTGTCGAAGTAGCTGTCGATGTAGCGCAGGTTGTCCTTGTCGTTCCAGAAATACAGCGGCATCGACGGCATCGGCGCGCAGCAGACCAGTTCGCCGACCGCGTCGGTCAGCGGCTGGCCGGCCTCGTCGAAGGCCTCGATCTTCGCGCCCAGGCAGCGGCACTGCATTTCGCCGACGATCATCGGCAGCGTCGGCACGCCGCCGATGAAGGCGCTGACCAGGTCGGTGCCGCCGGAGATCGGGTTGATCCAGAGATCCTGGCGCACGTGGTCGAGCAGCCACTGGTAGTTTTCCGGCGACAGCGGCGAGCCGGTCGAGCCGAGGCCGCGCAGGCGGCAGAGGTCGCCGGCCGCGGTCGGTTCGATGCCGGCTTTCTGGCACGAGGCATAGAAGGCGGCGCCGGCGCCGAAGAAATCGACCTTTTTGTCGGCAACGAAGCGCCACAGGGCGTTGAGGTCCGGGGTGCCGGGGTTGCCGTCGAACAGGCAGATGGTGCAGCCGGCGAGCAGGCCGCCGACCTGGAAATTCCACATCATCCAGCCGGTGGTCGAATACCAGTGGTAGCGGTCGCCGGGGCCGAGGTCGAGGTGGAAGGCGATCGCCTTGAGGTGCTCGATGACGACGCCGCCCTGCGAATGCACGATCGGCTTGGGCAGGCCGGTGGTGCCGGACGAATAGACCACCCACAGCGGATGGTCGAAGGGCACGTGTTCGGGGGCCAGCGGCGCGTTGCCGGCGGTGGCGTCGGCCCACGTCGTGGCATTGGCAAAGCCGGTGGTGCCGGCGGCCGGGTCAAGCGCCGGCAGCAGGACGAGATGTTCGACGCTCGGCAGTTCGCCCAGCAGTTCGCCGACCAGCGCCCGGCGGTCGTGCGCCTTGCCGCCGTAGCGGTAGCCGTCGACGGCGATCATCGCCTTCGGCGCGATCTGGCGGAAACGGTCGAGCACGGCGACGCGGCCCATGTCCGGCGAGCAGACCGACCAGATGGCGCCGAGGCTGGCGACGGCGAGGAAGGCGATTACCGACTCGGGGATGTTGGGCATGAAGGCGACGACGCGGTCGCCGCGGCCTACGCCCTGGGCGCGCAGGGTGGCGGCCAACGCGGCGACTTGACGCTGGAGCTCGGCCCACGACACGTCCTGCTCGGCGCCGGATTCATCGCGGAAGACGATGGCCGGCCGGCTGTCGGCGGCATGGCGGAAAACCTGTTCGACGTAGTTCAGTTCGACGCCGGGGAACCAGACGGCGCCCGGCATGCGGGCGTCAGCCAGCGCCTTGCCGCGCGGTGCGGCCGAGGGAACGGCGAAGTAATCCCAGACGGCACCCCAGAAGGCGTCGAGGTCGGATACCGACCAGCGCCACAGGGCGTCGTAATCGGCAAGCTTGATGCCGCGTTCACGGGCCAGCCAGCCGATGAAGGCGGTGACCCTGGCGTTGGCGATTCGTTCGGGCGAGGGGGTCCAGGCGGGTACGGGGTTTTCCATGCGGTTCTCCTGAAAATGTTTTCGTGGCCCGTCGCGGTGGGCGGCTGGTCGGGTTAAAGGGCGGCTGCCGCGGCTTGCGGGTGCAGGGCCTGCTCCATGGCGGCGAGCAGCACGGCGGGCGGTTGCGCTCCGGACAGGGCGAAACGGTTGGCGAAGACGAAGAAGGGCACGCCGGACACCGATTCGCCGGCATTGGCCGCGAGTTTCTCGAAGAAGCGGCGGCGGCTGTCCGGCGCCTCGACACAGGCGCGGATCGCAGCCTCCGGGAAGCCGGCATGGACGGCGATTTCGCCCAGCACGGCGGCGTCGCCGATGTCGCGGCCTTCGAGGAAATAGGCGGTGAACAGCCGATCGATAAAGCCCTCGAGACGCCGCTCGTCGCCGACGCCGAGGCCGCGGGCGCAGGCGATGAACTGGTGGGCGGCCAGCGTGCTCGGCATCAGGGCGATGCGCTCGAAGGCGAATTCGATGCCGGCGGCGCGGCCGGCTTCGCGCACCTGGGCGCGGCGGGCGGCGACGGCTTCGGCGCTGCCCAGGCGACGCTCGTAGAAAGCCTGGTAGGGGACGCCCTGCGGCGGCGTGTCGGGCAGGAGGATGTGCGAGCGCCAGTCGGTGACGACATCGACATCGGGACGGCGCTGCCGCAATTGGGCGAGGGCGCTGGCCAGGTGGCGCCTGCCGATCAGGCACCAAGGGCAGATCAGGTCGAAATGGACATCGATGGCGAGGGTGGCGCTCATGGTGGTCAGCTTCCGGGGGCGGGACAGGCGGTGCCGGCGCGCCGGCGCGATTCATGCCACAGACAGGCGCCGCCGACGGCAGTCATCAGCCCGGTGCCGAGCGCGAGTGCGAACAGGGAATGCCAGAGCAGCGGCGCGAGGAGCCCGGCGCCGGCGGCCATGACCGCGAACTGCAGGAAGGTCTGGCAGGAGGCGGCGACGCCGCCCAGCGCTGTGGGCACGGCAGCGAGCGCACGGTCGATCAGGATCGGCAGCGCGAGCGCCATGCCCACCGAGAACAGGAGCAGCGGCGCGAGCTGCAGGGGACCGCTGGGCAGCAGCGCGCAGACCGCAAGGTTGAGGGCGACAGCAGCGCCGAGGAAGCGATAGGCGAGTCCGAGCACGGCGGCGCCGGTACGGGCGCGGGCAACGCGCGGGAAGGCGACGAAGCCGGCGACGAGGCCGACGGTGATCGGCGCGAATACGAGCCAGGCGTCGGAGGCCGTGCGGCCGAAATGGTGGATCACGATGGCCGGCGCCGAAAAAGCGTACATCGCCATGGCCACCCAGTTCGCGACATGGGCGGCGGAGAGGCGCAGGAATCCGCCCGAGCGGAAGACGTCGCGGTAGGCCGGCCATAGGGCGGCCGGCCGCAGCGGCCGGCGGTCGGCGACCGGCAGGGTCTCCGGCAGCCAGCGCCAGCATGCGGCCAGCAACAGCAGCATGAAGCCGGCCAGCGCGGCGAACACCGCGCGCCAGCCGAAAGCCTGCGCGAGAACGCCGCCGATCACCGGCATCGCGACCAGGGCGAGGGTCTGCACCATCATGATGCGGCTGAGCAATTTCTGCGCGGTCCGCCCGATATGCAGGTCGCGCACGACGGTGCGGCTGATCACCAGCCCGGCCCCCGAGGCGAGGCCCTGGCAGGCGCGCAGCAGCCAGATCTGCTCGATCTGGCGGGCAACGAGGCAGCCGATCGCGGTGACCGCGACGACCGCGAGGGCGCCAAGGGTGACCGCGCGCCGGCCCCAGGCGTCGGCGAGCGCACCGTACCACAGCGACATGAAGGCGCAGGCGGCGAAGAACACGGACACCACCTGCTGGGCCTGCCAGTCGCTGACCCTCAGTTCGTCACGCAGGGAGGGGAGGGCGGGAATGACCATGTCGGAGGCAAAGGAGTTGAGCAGGCCGAGTACCGCCAGCAGCGCGGTCAACGCCGCCGGAGAGGGGTTTTTCACGGATGTCGGGCGTCCATCTTTCAACCTAGAAACCGCAGTTGGACGCGCCCGCTGGTGCGTTTGGGCGGGTAACTGGCGCGAAGCGACAACGCGGCAGGCTAATGCCTGCAAGGCGGAGCGACAAAGCCAGGCGCCCGACCGGACGTGGCAGCGGGTGCGTAGCGCTCTCACCGATCAGGTGATGCTTGGCGGAGGGACAAGAGTCAGTGTTCATGGGGCTGCTCACGGGAATACAAGCGGTCAACTGCGGTTTCTAGGTTCAAAGCATGCCGCGGATCAGTTCTTCGCCCTGCGTCCACGGGCCGAAGCCGGCCGGCGGATTGATGTGGCCGATGGTGCCGACGTCGAGGAAGCGGCTGCCCCAGTCGCGGGCGAAACCTGCGGCGCGTGCGAAACCGCACAGCGGGTCGTTGGTCGAGGCCGCGACGAGCGTCGGGAAGGGCAGCGTCTGGCGCGGAATCGGTATCCAGCCGGCGGCGCCGAGCTGGTCGACGGTCGGGTAGCCGGCCGGCATCGGGGACTCGACGTCGGCCGGAACGGCGAGCAGGGCGCCGACGATGCCGTCGTGCCGGTATTTCTGCGCCCACTGCACAACGATCATGCAGCCGGCGCTATGCGCGGCGAGGACGACCGGGCCGTCGATTGTGGCCAGGGCGTCCTGCAGCGCCTCGACGCGGGCGTCGCGCGAAAGCTTGTCGTGCTCGAGCGGGGCGACGCAGCGGGCGCCGGCAAAGTTCCTCTGGGCGTGGGTCTGCCAGTGGTCCGCGACGTGGTCGCGCAGGCCGGGGACGAAGAGTACGGTCGGGGTGTTGTCCAGGGTCATCGTGGGGGCTCCGGGTGGGTCAGGTTGTCTTCCCGTTGTTTTCCAGGGCCTGCTGTGCGCGGATGCGCTGCAGGTCGCCGGCGTAGGTGCGGCGGCCGAGCGAGAAGGTAGCCGCCGCCGCGAGGCCGACGACGGGCATCCACTGCAGCGCGCCGAGCAGGCCGACACGGTCGGCGAGCGCGCCGGTCAGGAAGGGACCGGGGGCCATGCCGAGAATGTTGTTGGCCAGCGACCAGGTGGCGAAGGCCGTCGCATGGATCGCCGGATGGGTCAGGTTGGCGACCATGGCGCCGACCGGGCCGGTGGTCCCGGCGACGAAGAACATGCCGACGGCGAGGAGCGCCAGCTGGGCCGGGCCGTTCGGCAGGTGGAAGCCGACGATGAGGGCGATCGACGAGACCAGCGAATAGGCGATGGCGACGGACCACTTGCGCGTCGCGAAGTTGCGGCTCAGGCGGTCGGTGATGATGCCGCAGCCGGTCATGCCGACGGCGCCGACGAGGACGAAGACGGCGGCGAACAGGCCGGCGCGATCCGGCGGCAGCGCGTAGTAGCGGTTCGCGAAGCTGGGCAGCCAGGCCATCATCGAACCCATCATGAACAGTTGCAGGCCGCTGCCGGCGTAGGCGCAACAGACCGAAACCGAGGAGAAGAGGCCGGCGAGCAGTCCGCGCAGCGAAGGGAAGCGGGCGCTGGCGGCCGCACTGCCCGGGCGGGGCGGGCCGTCCGGATTGAGGCGCTTCTCGGTGACGACCAGCGCGTAGAGGATGACGAGGGCGACCCCGAACAGCGCCATGGCGCCGAAGGCCCAGCGCCAGCCGAGCTTGGCGCCGATGAAGCCGCCCAGCGCCATGCCGAGCACGGAGCCGAAGGCGCCGCCGGCGAGGAAGGCGCCGCTCAGCGTCGAGCGCAGGTGCGGCGGGAAGACGGCGATGATGACGGCGATGCCGACGCTGCCGTAGGCGGCTTCGCCGACGCCGACGAAGAAGCGCGCGGCGAACATCTGGCCGTAGTTTTCGGCGACCGCGCAGGCGGCGGTGGCGAGGCTCCACAGCGCCGCCATCAGCACGATGCTGCGCACGCGCCCCCAGCGGTCGGCGAGGAGCGAGAGCGGGAAGGTGAGCAGTCCGACGAGCAGCGAGACGATGCTGTTCAGCGAGCCGAGCTGGGTGTCGCTCAGGCCCCATTCGGCCTTGAGCACCGGAAACACGGCATTGAGGACCTGCCGCGACATGTAGTCGGAGAGCAGCAGGCCGAAGGTCAGGGCGAAGACGATCCACGCGAAGGTACGCGATACCTTGGGCGTGTACTGGATGTCGATGCCAGCGTCGGCGACGTGGATGGCCACGGCGTGTCTCCTCGATTTTGTTCGTGCGGACGTGACCCGCGGCGGCGGCGGGTCACGTCCATTCTGGTTGCAGCAGGCTGCCGGACGGGTGCCCGGAGGGGCGCCCGTCGCGGGCAGTTGGCGCGCTTCCGCTCAGGCGGCCTGCGCGTACTGGGTGAAGCCCTTCTGACCGCTCTTGCGGTTCGGCGCGAAGCCGTTCTCGGCCAGGGTTTCGTCGGCGTCCTTGTAGAAGGTGCCGATCTTGTAGATCTCGCGCGCTTCCTTGGCGTTGGCGACCGGGCGGCCGAACTCCTTGGCAATGCGCACCAACTGCTCGATCTGTTCGACCGTGCTCATCTTGCGCGAACGATCCTGCGTCCAGATGTTGTCCTCGATGCCGCAACGGACATGCAGGCCCATGGCGATGGCCATCATGTTCAGCGGCAGGACGTTGAGCATGGAGGTTTCCAGGGTCAGCACGGCGCCATCCGGGCAGGCGCGGACGAAGTTGGCCAGGTTGTAGATGTTCGGCGCATCGAAGCCGCCGCCGATGGCCACCCAGGTCAGGATCAGCGGCACGTTGCAGGCGCCGCGGCGCATGTTGCGCTCGACCGTTTCGAGCTGGGTGATGTTGGCCAGCTGGAAGTGCGTCTGGATGCCGTTGGCGGACAGGCGCCTGATGTGCTCCTCGACCCAGGCCGGACCGGCGGGAATGGTCATTTCGCTGTAGGCGGCATAACCCTCTGGGGTGCCCAGGCTGGTGCCGGCAACGTCGGCCGGACACATCTGCTCGACCACGTTCATCTGGTTGCTGTTGATGGCGATGGTCACCTGGTCGGGCTTCGGCGTCAGTTCGGCGAGCATGTGGCGGGTGTCGTCGGACAGCCACTTGGCGACTTCGCCATCGCCTTCAGGAGCGAAGGAGATCGAGCCGCCGACCTGCAGGATCATGTCCGGCACGCGGGCACGGATGCCGGCGATCAGTTCGTTGAACTTGGACAGGCGCTTGGAGCCCTTGCCGTCGAGTTCGCGAACGTGAATGTGAATGACCGTGGCGCCGGCGTTGTAGCAATCGACCGCCTTCTGGATCTGGTCTTCCATGGTGACCGGGATGTCTTCCGGGAAGTCCGCCGGGTCCCACTCGGGGCCGTAGGGGGCGCAGGTGATGACAAGCTTCTGCTGGTTTTCGGGGAAGAGGGAACCGTCGAGGAAATTCATGTGTTGCTCCTTGAAATGATCTTGAGGTGAATTCGGACTGTTTTTCCGGGTCGACCGCAGCCGGCCGGCCCGGACGGTTTTTTAATAGGGCTTGTCGCCGATGATCGCGGCGCGTTCCATCTTGCGATGGCACGGCGGGTAGTCCATGACCGCGTAGTGCTGGCTTGACCGGTTATCCCAGATCGCCATGCTGTAAGGCTGCCAGCGCCAGCGCACCTGGTACTCGGGGTTGTAGGCCTGGCTGATCAGGTACTGCATCAGGTCGCTGCCGTTCTTGTTGTAGTCCTGGCCGTAGCGGACGCGATTCGGGGTGTGGTAATTGACGAAGTGGGTGGTGAAGGCATTGACGAACAGGACCTTCTCGCCGGTTTCCGGGTGGGTGCGCACGACCGGGTGCTCGGCATCCGGGTACTGGGCCTTCATCGCCAGGCGCTTGTCCTGCGGCATGGCGGCGGCGAAGGAGGAGTTGAAGCTGTGGCTGGCGATCAGGCCGGAAATTTCCTGCTTGATGTGGTCCGGCAGTTTTTCGTAGGCGACCACCATGTTGGCCCACATCGTGTCGCCGCCGACCGGCGGGCACTCGATGCAGCGCAGCACGCAGCCGAGCGCCGGCGTCTCGCGCCAGGTGCCGTCGGTGTGCCAGGCGTTCTCGTAGCGGTCGATCGGGCTGTCCGGATTCTTGTATATCTGGACCAGGCCGGGCGCTTCCGGGTGGCTGGGGGCCATCGGATGGGTTTCGAGTTCGCCGAGGCGCTGCGCGAACTTCATGTGGTCGATGCGCGACAGCTTGTCCAGGTTCTGGTCGCGCAGAAAGAGCACCTTGTACTTGAGCAGCGCGGCGTAGATCTCGTTGAAGAGGCCGTCGTCGCGCACGGCATCGCCGAGGTTGACGTCCAGCAGCTCGGCGCCGACGGCGCAGGTCATTTGTTCGATACGCATGGGTTGTTGTCTCCTTTGGTCTATGGTGTCAGATGATGAAAACGGAAGAACCGGTCGTCTTGCGCGACTCCAGGTCGCGGTGCGCCTGCACCGCGTCGCCGAGCGTGTAACGCTGGTTGATCTCGATCTTGATGCGGCCGGCGGCGACGTGACCGAAGATCTCGCCGGCCAGTTCCGCCTTCTCGGCGGGGTCGGCGATGTAGTCGGCGAGCGCCGGGCGCGTCAGGTAAAGCGAACCCTTCATCGCCAAGATCTGCGGGTTGAACCCCTCGATCGGGCCCGAGGCCGTGCCGACACAGACCATCAGGCCACGGCGCTTGAGCGAATCGAGCGAGGCGTTGAAGGTGCTCTTGCCAACGCTGTCGAAGACGACATCGACGCCGGTGCCGTTGGTCAGTTCGCGGGCCCGCTTGGCCACATCCTCATGGCTGTAGTTGATGATCTCGGCGCAACCGTGGGCACGGGCGACTGCCGCCTTTTCCTCGGTCGATACCGTGCCGATGACACGAATGCCGAGCAGCCTGGCCCACTGCGAGACGATCAGGCCGACGCCGCCGGCGGCGGCATGCAGCAACAGGGTGTCGCCGGCCTTGAAATCGTAAATGCGGCGCATCAGGTAGGCCGAGGTCAGCCCGCGCATGGTCATCGCTGCGGCGGTGTCGCATTCGATGCCTTCCGGCAGCTTGATCAGCGGCGCCGCGCCGATGATGCGGGCGGTGCTGTAGGCGCCCAGCGTGTTCAGGAAACCGGTGTAGGTCACCTTGTCGCCGACCGCGACGTTGCTCACGCCGTCGCCGACAGCCTCGACCACGCCGGCTGCTTCGACCCCCATGCCGGCGGGCAGCGGGATCGGATAGGTGCCGTTGCGGAAGTAGGTGTCGGCGAAGTTGAGGCCGACGGCGACGTGGCGCAGGCGGACTTCGCCCGGCCCCGGTTCGCCGACCGTCACGTCTTCGAGCCTGAGGACTTCCGGGCCGCCGGTCTGGTGGAAACGGACTGCTTTTTCCAAGGTGTTCTCCTGTTTATGGTTTCTTGGTGTCTGCTGCGGATCAACTGGACGTCGGGGCGAGGTTCACGATGCGCGAGAAGAGGCGCTTGTACTCGGCATCGGTGTCGCCGCCGAAACGCGGGTCGCGGTTCTTCTGGAAGGCCTCGTTGATCTCGGCCCAGTCCTCTTCCGAGAGGTGGCGCTGGGCGAGCGGCAGAATCACGCCTTCCTCGCGGCCCATGTGCTCCCAGATCGACTGGGCGTAGCGCGAGACGGCCTGTTCCATGTCGGCCGGTGCGATTTCGCCGGCGGCATAGCGGTTGACCTGGGTGGCCAGATCCTTGACCAGGGCCGCGTCGCGCACATGCTGGTGCTCGAGCTCGTCGAGTTCCGCATTGGCCGCCGAGGTGCGCTCGCGCAGCTTGCGGAACAGGTAATCGTCCTCCTTGGGGTGGTGGAGGGCGACCGGGAAATCCTGGATGTAGCGGATCATCGCCTGCATCAGGCCGGCGTCGGGGCGGGCGCCCTTGGCGGTGGCGTCCTTGAACAGGTGCTGCCAGGCGTGCAGGACGGCGGCGAGCGAACGGTGCTCGTCGCGGATGATGGCGATGGCCTGCGCCGGCACCGGGGGATCGGCGGTCGCCGACACCAGCACCGGAATTTCCGAATTGATCAGGACCTTCAGCGTCTGCGAGCCGAGCATCATCCCCAGCGTGCTGCGCCGGCCGTGCGACGCCATGAAGATCAGGTCGCAACCGGCGGAGCGGGCAGTCTCGATGATCGCCGTGTACGGTGAATCGCTCACGATGCTGGCCGAGGTGCACGGCACGCCGCGGGCGCGGGCGGCCGATTCGGCCTTGGTCAGCAGTTCGCGGGCGCGGCCCTGGAAATTGTAGGCGTAGTCCTCGGGGGCGGTCATGCGGATGATGTCGGCGTCACCGGACAGCGAGGCCGCATGGTCGGCGCTGGCGTGGAAGAAGGTGACGCGCGCCCCGAGCGTCAGCGCGAACTCGACGGCCCGGCCGATGGTCACGGTGGACAGGTCGGAATTGTCGATGGGGACCAGCAGATGGCGGTACATGGCGGCTCCTGAGTTATTTGCTGCGAATTCGGGCGATTATTCGTGGTCGACCGCGACGGCCACCCTGCCGTCCGCGATCCGTGTCTGGAAAACCGGCACGCGCAGCGTCGGCGCGACGACCAGCGCGCCGTCGGCGACGTCGAAGCGCCAGCCATGGGCCCGGCACTTGACGATGCGGCCGCACATCTCGCCGTTCGACAGCGCAGCCCCCTGATGCGGGCAGGAATTCTCGAGCGCATGCACGTTGCCGGCCACGTTGAACAGGGCGATGTCCCTGTCCGCGGCGCGGACGGCCCGCGACTTCCCCGGCGGGAGGTCGGCCAGCGCGCAGACGTCGATGTATTCCATGCGGGTTTCCTTGCGCATTTGCAGTTGCGATGGGTGCCATCCTAGGGCGGCGGAGCGCATTTTTCCCCCCTCGAAATTAGGGGGGGTGGCGATTGTCAGGCTGTGCGCGGGCATGCTTAAATCCCCGTTGGCAGGCTATGCTGCTGGTTGCCGCAGAAAATATATTCATTGCAGCGACGGAGAGAGACTAGGGTGAGCGAGCGATACGCGCAGGCGGGGATGTTCCTGGCGGGGCTGATGCTCCGGACGACGCCGCCCAAGGCGCCCCGGCACCAGATCGTGCGCCAGCGCCTTGGTCTCGACGACGCCAGCCTCGGCGAGCGCAGCATCATCGTCGTCCAGGCTCCGCCCGGATTCGGCAAGACCTCGCTCCTCGGCCAGTGGCGGCGCGAGTTCCTGACCCGCGGTGCGGCGGTGGCCTGGTTTTCCGCCGACGAGCGCGACGATGCGCTCAATTTCCTGCACGGGTTGACGCTGGCCGTGCGCGCCGGTTGCGGCCGGCCCGCGTTCGGGCGGATGCTGGTCGAGGGCGGCGGCGCCCCCGCCGGAGAATTCGACGGGATCACTGCCTGGCTGGCCGAGGTGGCGGCCAGCGCGCTCGATGTCGTCCTCATCGTCGACGAAGCCGAGCGCCTGTCGGAGGAAAATTTCCGGGCGCTGCGCTATCTCGTCCACAACCTGCCGCCCAACCTGCGGGTCGTCATCGGGGGGCGCGGCCGCATCGACGAGGCCTTTGCCGACCTCCGCGATTACGGCCATTGCCTGACCGTCGGCGCCGACACGCTGCGCTTTCGTCTCGAGGAGACGATCGCCCTGCTGCGCAACCGCTTCGGGGGGTCGCTCGACGCCGACGCCTGTGCGCGCCTGCACGAACTGGCCGAGGGCTGGCCGCTGGGCCTGCAGCTGGCGCTGTCCGCGGCGGAGAACGGCAGCGACCCGCGCGGCGCCATTGCCGAGATGCTGGCGCGCAGCGAGGGCTGGGGGGAGCGCCTGGTGGGCGGGTTGATCGACCGCCTGGCGCCGGAGGACAGCGATTTCCTGTTGCGCATCGCCATCGTCGACGCGGTGCACCCCGATCTCTGCCGCTGCCTGGCCGGCGACGGAGGCGCTCCGGAACGTCTCGCGCGGCTGGTGCAGGAGACGCCGGTCTTCGTCGTCGGGGTCGACAGCGCGTGGTGCCGGCTGCATGCACTGGCGCGCGACGCCCTGCGCCTGCGTCTGGAAGCGCTGCCCGATGAAGAGCGCCGGGAATTGCACGCCCGTGCCGCGGAGTGGCTGGCCGGCCGGGGCATGATCCAAGAGGCCGCCCGCCACGCACGCGCGGCGGGTGAGCGCGCCCGCGCGCTCGAACTTGCCGAGCAGTGCCTCTACGAAGCGGTCACCGAGGGCTTCCAGGGGGTGGTTCTCGAGTGGCTGGAGGACCTCACGGAGACCGAGCTCGACCAGCATCCGCGCCTGCGCCTCGCGGCGGCCTGGGCGCTGGCCCTGAGCGAGCGGCAGGAAGAGGCCGGGCGGCTGGTGGGCAGGATCCTCGAGACCCCGGATGCGCCCGCCGAGCTGCGCTACGAGTGCGCTCTCATCCTCAGCGGGGCGGCCTACTTCGCCGACGAGCCGGACCGCTGTGTCGAGATTTTCGAACCCTGGCGCAAGTCGCCGCCGTCGACCGAGCCGCGCCTTGCCCAGATGCACGCCAACCGGCTCGCCATCCTTTCGGTGATCGGCGGCGACCCTGGCCAGGCCCGGCGCATCCTGCATCAGGTTCCGCGCTGCCAGACCGGCCGCGGGCAGGCCTATACCAACGGCTGGGTCGATTACATCATCGGCATGAGCTACCTGTGGGAAGGCCAGGTGCTGCTGTGCGAGGAATACCTGCGCCCGGCGCTGCTGCGCACCGAGAGCGAACTCGGGCGCCGGCACCCGGTGGCGTGCATGCTGGCGGCGATGCTGGCGACAGCCCTCTACGAGCGGGACAAGATCGACGAGGCGACGGCGGTGCTGGCCAACCGGCTCGATGTCCTGGAACGGGTCGGATCGCCCGGGGCGACCCTCCTCGCCTACCGGACAGCCGCGCGCATCGCCGCTGTCCAGGGCGTCGAGCATCGCGCGCTCGACCTGCTCGAAGCCCTGAATGCCGTCGGCGTCGCCCGTCACCAGCCACGGCTGTGCATCGCCAGCCTGGCCGAGCAGATCCGCATCCACGCGATCAAGTCGCGTACCGAGACCTGCCGCGTGCTGCTCGCGCAGCTCGACGCGATCATGGTGCGCGAGGCCCGTTCGCCGCAGTCGCTGTGGTACGGCTCGGTCGGGCTGCTGCAGACGGTCGCCCGGGTCAACGTGGCGATTGCCGGGCATGACTGGGAAGAAGCGCTCGCCGTTCTCGACACGGCTCCTCCCCTCGCGGACCAGATGAAGCTCGGCCGCCTGCGCCTCGAGGCGATGGCGCTGCGCGCCCTGGTCCTCGACCGGCGCGGGCAGGACGGGCGCCCGCTGATGCTCGAGGCGATCAACCTTGCGCAGGCCTTCGGGCTTGCCCGGACCTTCGTCGACGCCCATCCGATCATCGCCGACTGGATGCGCCGCCTTGCCGAGGAGGGGGGCGACGACGCGCCGCGCGGGATCGTCGTGCCCCGCGCCGTGCGGCCGCAGCCGGCAAGGGACTCGACCCTGCGCGCGCTGCCGAGCATGGTGCTGACGCCGAAGGAACGCGGGGTGCTCGAATTGCTGGCGCGCAGCATGTCCAACAAGGAGATCGCGCTGGCGATGTCGGTCGGCGAGGAAACCGTCAAGTGGCACCTCAAGAACCTCTTCGGCAAGCTCGAAGCCGGCAGCCGCAAGCACGTCGTGCGCCGCGCCCATCTGCTCGGCCTGCTCGAGGGCGGCGACTGACACCGGTCGCCATCTCCGGAACCGCGGCACGCTGATCCGGAGGCGTCGCCCCCACCCTCCTTCGTCTCTCCCTTCCCCCCGTTCGTGGGGGGGGTTTGTCTTTTCCCGCTCCGGATAATTCGAGTCGGTATCAAGCGGAGTCGCGTACTCCGACCGGTCAACCGAAACCACACGAGGGAAGAGACTCCATGCACAGACAACACACCCAGACTCGACAGTTCAAGCGCCTGCGCCCGCTCGCCGTGGCCGTCGCGATGCTTGGCGCCGGCAGCGGCGCCCAGGCCTTCAGTATCGATACCGGCAATGAAGACATCGAGATGCGCTGGGACAACACGGTTCGCTACAACGCCGCGGTGCGCGTCAAGGACCGCAACAACCTGATCGGCAACAACGTCGCCTCGGACGAAGGCACCTACCTGTTCGACAAGGGCGACTTCGTCGCCAGCCGGTTCGACGTGCTGTCGGAGTTCGACTTCGCGTACAAGCGGATGGCCGGCTTCCGCGTCAGCGCCGCGGGCTGGTGGGACGGGGTCTACGGCGACAACAGCGGCGCCAACCCCAAGTTTGCCGCAGCGGGGCTGTCCAGCTATCCGAACCAGAAGTTCAGCAACTACACCAAGCGCTTCTACGAAGGGCCGTCCGGCGAGATTCTCGATGCCTTCGTCTTCGCCAACTTCGATCTGGGCGATGTGGCAAGCAAGGTGCGTGCCGGTCGTCACACGGTGTTCTGGGGCGAGTCCCTGTTCCTCGGCGGCGCGCTGCATGGCATCTCGTATTCGCAGATGCCGCTCGACCTGCAGAAGGGTTTCGCCACGCCGGGCGTCGAGGCCAAGGAGTTGTTCCGTCCGCTGAACCAGATCTCCGGCCAGTTCCAGTTGACCGACACGCTGTCGCTTGCCGGCCAGTATTTCCTCGAGTGGGAACCGTACCGTTATCCGGAAGGCGGCACCTATCTGGGGCCTGTAGACTTCGCGTTCAACGGGCCGGAGCAGGTCCTGGTCGGGCGCTTGCCCAGCGTCGGCGTGCCGGCCGCGTTGCGTGGCGCCGGTGTCGGCTATACCCGCGGCAATCCGTTCGAACCCGATCAGCGCAACGGCGAGTTCGGCGTCAACCTACGCTGGTCGCCGGAAGCGCTCGACGGGACCGTCGGCGCCTACTACCGCCGCTATGCGGACAAGCTGCCGCAGGGCCTCGTTACGCAGCTTGGCCTGTTTCGCAATCCGGCTACCGGGCTGCCGGTCATCTTGAACGGGCAGCCCGTGCCCCTCGCTACGCAAAGCCAGTACAACCTGATTTACGCTGACGGCATCGACCTCTTCGGCGTCAGCTTCGCCAAGAACATCGCTGGCGTCAGCGTCGGCGCGGAGCTGTCCTACCGTCACAACACGCCGTTGCTGTCCAAGATCCTCGGTATTCCGACCGCGGTGGCGGCAGCCAACGGCGCGCAGGTCAACCCTGGTGCGGGCGGGACGCTCGGGCCGGTCGGCAACACCATGCACGGCCTGGTCAACGCCGTCGGCATCATTCCCGACACGCCGGTATTCGACGCCGCGACTTGGGCGGTCGAGTTCGTCTGGAGCCAGTGGCTCGACGTCACCAGCGGCGCCGAAACCTTCCAGGCGGTCGGCTATGGCGGCTGCACCTTCAACAAGGGGCTTCGCAACGCGGCGGGTAACCCGATTACCAACACACCTGGCGACAAGTGGGACGGCTGCGCGACGAAGAATTACTTCGGCATGGGCGCCAACTTCACGCCGACCTGGTACCAGGTCATGCCGGGCGTCGACATGTCGGCGCCGCTGACCTTCTCGATGGGCCTGAGCGGCAACGCGGCGACCACGTTCGGCGGCAACCAGGGCAACGGCAACTTCAGCGTCGGCCTCGGCTTCGACATCTTCCAGAAGCACCGCATCGATCTCAAGTACATCGGCTACTTCGGCCGCATCAACGACTACGGCACCAGCGGCGGAGCCCTGAACCCGCAGATCATCACGCAAAACGGCTTCACGACGCTGCTGAAGGATCGTGACTTCATCAGCCTCACCCTTAAAACCACGTTCTGAGGAGACAACCCATGCGATTCCAGAAAACCCTCCTGATCGCCGCCCTCGCGTCCGCTTCCGGCGCGGCTCTGGCCGGCGTCAGCGCCGACGAGGCGAAGCAGCTCGGCACCACCCTGACCCCGACCGGCGCCGAAAAGACCGCCAACAAGGACGGCACCATCCCAGCCTACACCGGCGGCCTGACCAAGGCGCCGGCCGCCTACAAGGCCGGCGACGGCCTGCGTCCCGACCCCTTCGCCGACGACAAGGCGCAGTTCTCGATCGATGCCAAGTCGATGGACAAGTACGCGGACAAGTTGACCGAGGGCGCCAAGGCCCTCATGAAAAAGTACCCGGACTACCGCATCGATGTCTATAAGAGCCAGCGCAGCGTCGCCTACCCGAAGTGGGTCGCCGACAACACCGCCAAGTGCGCGACGACGGCGAAGACCGCCAACGCCGGCCGTTCGATGGAAGGTTGCCACGCCGGCATCCCGTTCCCGATTCCCAAGACCGGCTACGAAGTCATGTGGAACCACCTCGTGCGCTTCCAGGGCGTCGCCTACAACGTCAAGTACCGCAACTGGAACATCGACGCGTCGGGCCGCCCGTCCGTGTCGACCGAGGGTTCGATCGTTCAGGAATACCCGTACTGGGATGCCGACAAGGCCGGCACCGAGACCTACTACAAGCAGCGCATCACCTACTCCGGTCCGGCCCGCCGCGCCGGCGAGGCGCTGATGCTGATCGACCCGCTCGACTACGGCAAGAACGACCGCCGCGCCTGGCAGTACCTGCCCGGCCAGCGCCGCGTCAAGGTCGCGCCGGACCTCAACCACGACACCCCGAATCCGGGCACCGGCGGCACGTCCACGTTCGACGACGTCTTCCTGTTCCTCGGCTCGATGGACCGCTTCGACTTCAAGCTGGTCGGCAAGAAGGAGATGTACGTTCCGTACAACACCTATCGCATGGCTTATGCGTCGAACAAGGACGACCTCCTGAAGCCGAAGTTCCTCAATCCGGATCTGGTCCGCTGGGAACCGCACCGCGTCTGGGTGGTCGAGGCGACGCTGCGCGAGGGCAAGCGCCACATCTACAGCAAGCGCACCTTCTACATCGACGAGGATTCCTGGGCCATCCTGGCTTCGGACCAGTACGACGCCCGCGGCCAGCTGTTCCGCGCCGGCTTCGCCTACCAGACGCCGAGCTATGACGCGCAGGCGCCGTGGGCCGACATGCACGGCCTCTACGACCTGATCGCCGGCTCATACTCGTTGTCAGGCTACACCGCCGAGACCGGCGGCGTGCGCCACGGCAAGCCCGCTCCCGAGCGCGAGTGGTCGCCCGACGCGCTGGCCGGCGCCGGCATCCGGTAATTTCTCCCCACCTGGCCGGTTGCGGTCGACCCCGCAACCGGCCCATTTTTCGTCAAGGCAAACCATGAAGCTCCGGAAGATCGTTCCTCCGCTCGTTTCGCTCGTCCTCGCGCTGCCCCTCGCGGCTACCGCTGCCGGAAGTTTCCGCGACGCGCTCGACGTTCCGGCCCGCGAGAGCGCATTCGCCGCCAGGTCACTGCTCAACGGGGTGGCCCAGGCCGGCAAGCGCACGGTCGCCGTCGGCCAGCGCGGCCACATCGTCTATTCCGACGACGGCGGCAAGACCTGGGTCCAGGCCAAGGTTCCGGTCAGCTCGGACCTGGTCGCCGTGTCCTTCCCGACGCCGGCCAAGGGCTGGGCCGTCGGTCACGACGGCGTCGTGCTGCACAGTTCCGACGGCGGCGAGACCTGGGTGCGCCAGCTCGACGGCCGCAGCGCCGGCCAGTTGATGGCGAATTACTACAAGGCCAAGGCCGAAGCCGGCGCGTTGGGCAATCCCGACGCGGCGGCGGCGCTGGTCGCCGAGGCCGAGCGTATCGCCGCGCAGGGCGCCGAGAATTCCTTCCTCGACGTCTGGTTCGCCGACGAGAACAACGGCTTCATCGTCGGTTCCTTCAACCTCATTTTCCGCACGAGCGACGGCGGCGCCAGCTGGGAGCCGTGGTTCCATCGCACGGAAAACCCGAACCGCCTGCACCTCTACGCCATTCGCAAGGCGAACGGCGGCCTCTACATCGCCGGCGAGCAGGGTACCGTGCTCAAGCTCGATGCCGCGGGGGGCAGGTTCGTCGCCCTCGACACCGGCTACAAGGGCACCTTCTTCGGGGTCGCCGGCAGTGGCGATTCGGTCACGGTATACGGCCTGCGCGGCCACGCCTTCCGCAGCACCGACGGCGGCAAAACCTGGCACAAGACGGCGACCAACCTGCCCGACGGCATTACCGGTGCCGCGTCCTGCAGCGCAACGCGTCTGCTGCTGGTCAGCCAGTCCGGCAGGCTGCTGGTCAGCGACGATGCCGGCGCGACCTTCCGGGCGGTCAAGGTCGACCAGCCGTCGCCGGCGACCGCGGTCGCCTGCCTCGGCGACAACGCCGTCATCGCCGGCACGCGGGGTGTCCGTGTCCAGGCAATCCAGTAAGCGTTACCCCACTACAAGAAACTGAATCCGGAGACCATACCGATGGCTGTCGCAACCGACCTCAACGACCGCATGCCGATCGTGCGCACGCTGGCCGACTTCGATCCGAACAGCGGCACGCGCCTCGAGCGGACCATTTTCAACAACCGCCTGGCGGTCGTCATCGCCTGTATCGTGGTGACGCTGGTGCTGCTTTTCGGCGCGGCGACGAAGCTGGCGCTCAATGCCAGCTTCGAGAAGATGATTCCGCAGAGTCAGCCGTACATCAAGAACTACCTGGACAACCGCGCCGAACTGCGCGGGCTGGGCAACGTGCTGCGCATCGTCGTCGAGAACACCGACGGCGACATCTTCGACCCGAAGTACCAGGAAACGCTGCGCAAGATCAACGACGAATTGTTCCTCACCCCGGGGGTCGACCGCGCCTGGCTCAAGTCGCTGTGGACGCCGGCCGTGCGCTGGACCGAGGTGACCGAGGAGGGCTTCCAGGGCGGCCCGGTGATGCCCGATTCCTACGACGGTTCGCCGCAGGCGACCGAGCAGCTCCGGCTCAACATCGCCCGCTCCGGCATTGTCGGCCGCTTCGTCGGCAACGACTTCAAGTCGAGCATGCTGGTCGTGCCGCTGCTCGACAAGGATCCGGCGACCGGCCAGGCGATCGACTATCGCGCCCTGTCGCGCACCCTCGAGGAAAATATCCGCGACCGCTTCGAGACCGCCGGCAAGGGCGGCGACGGCCCGGGCGTCCGCATCCACATGATCGGCTTCGCCAAGCTGGTCGGCGACCTGATCGACGGCCTGACCAAGGTGATGACCTTTTTCGCGGTCGCCGCCCTGATCGCCATCGCGATCATCTATGCCTACACCCGCTGCATCCGCAGCACGGCGCTGGTCATCGCCTGCTCGGTGGTCGCGGTCGTCTGGCAGCTCGGCCTCGTCGCGCTGCTCGGCTTCGAGCTCGATCCGTACTCGATCCTCGTCCCCTTCCTGATCTTCGCCATCGGCGTCTCGCACGGGGCGCAGAAGATGAACGGCATCATGCAGGACATCGGGCGCGGCACCCATCGCCTGGTCGCGGCGCGCTACACCTTCCGCCGCCTGTTCCTGGCCGGCATGACGGCGCTGCTCGCCGATGCCGTCGGCTTCGCGGTGCTCATGGTCATCGACATCCCGGTCATCCAGGACCTCGCGCTGACCGCCAGTCTCGGCGTCGCGGTGCTCATTTTCACCAACCTGATCCTGCTGCCGGTCCTGCTCTCCTACACCGGCGTCAGCGAGGCCGCCGCCGCGCGCAGCCTGCGCGCCGAGCAGGAGGAGGCGGGCGGCAAGGGGCTCGCCGCGCTGTGGGCCTGGCTCGACCGCTTCACCGAGCGCAAGTGGGCGACCGCCGCCGTCGCCTGCGCGGCGCTGCTGACGGTGGCCGGCTTCGTTATCAGCATGCAGCTCAAGATCGGCGACCTCGAGGCCGGGGCGCCGGAACTGCGCGCCGATTCCCGCTACAACCGCGACAACGCCTACATTTCGGGCAGCTACTCGCTGTCCAGCGACCAGTTCGCGGTCATCGTCAAGACACCGGCGGAGGGCTGCCTGAATTACCAGACCCTGGTCGAGGCCGATCGCCTGGCCTGGAACCTGCAGCAGCTGCCGGGTGTCCAGACGACGGTCTTCCTCGGCAACGCGGTGCGCCAGATCACCGCCGGCTCGAACGAGGGCAGCCCGAAGTGGCTGACGCTCGCCCGCAATCAGGACGTGCTCAACTACGGCGCCCAGCAGGCCTCGGTGAACAACCCCGACCTGTTCAACAACGACTGCTCGGTGATGCCGGTCATCGCCTACCTCTCCGACCATCGCGCCGAGACGCTGAGCCGCATCGTCGACGAATCGGCACGCTTCGCCGAAGAACATTCGGCCCCGGAGCGCCAATTCCTGCTTGCCGCCGGCAACGCCGGCATCGAGGCGGCGACCAACATCGTCGTCAAGAAGGCGTGGACCGAGATGCTGGCCTATGTCTATCTCGCGGTCATCGCACTCTGCTTCATCACCTTCCGCAACTGGCGCGCGGTCGTCGTCGCGGTGATCCCGCTGATCGTCACCTCGATCCTGTGCGAGGCGCTGATGGTCATGCTCGGCATGGGCGTCAAGGTCGCCACGCTGCCGGTGATCGCGCTCGGCGTCGGCATCGGCGTCGACTACGCGCTCTACCTGCTCAGCATCCAGCTCGCCCAGCAGCGCGCCGGCGCCTCGCTCGCCGTCGCCTACAAGCGCTCCATCCAGTTCACCGGCAAGGTCGTCGCACTGGTCGGCATCACGCTAGCGGCCGGTGTCGTCACCTGGGTCTGGTCGCCGATCAAATTCCAGGCCGACATGGGCATCCTGCTCACCTTCATGTTCGTGTGGAACATGATCGGCGCGCTGATCCTGATCCCGGCGCTCTCCCACTTCCTGCTGAGGACGCCGGCGCATGCCCGCGGCTTCGGGCGCTGAGGAGATCCGCATGCGCCTTGCGCCCGCCCTGCAGATGCCGGACTGGCCGGTCGTCTGGCCCGGCATCCTGACTGCGATCACCATCGCTCTCGCCGCGACTTTCGTTTCAGAACACCAGGGCGGGCCGCAACTGCTTTACGCCCTGTTCTTCGGCATGGCCTTCAACTTCGCCGCCAACGGCGAGAAGGTCAAGGCCGGCATCGAGTTCGCCTCGCGCCAGATCCTGCGCTTCGGCGTCGCGCTGCTTGGCGCCCGCATCACGGCCGAGCAGATTTCGGGGCTGGGGACCGTGCCGATCCTGTTGGTCATCGTCGGCGTCGTGCTGACCATTCTCTTCGGCGCGCTGGTCGGCCGCCTGCTCGGCCGCCCCCGGACCGAGGGCCTGCTTACCGGCGGCGCCGTCGCCATCTGCGGCGCCTCGGCGGCGCTGGCGATCTCCGCGGTGATGCCGAAAAACGAGGAAAACCAGCGTTTTACGCTGTTCACCGTGGTCGGCGTGACGACCCTGTCGACGCTGGCGATGATCGCCTACCCGGCGATCGCCCGCGCCTTCGATCTCGACCCGGGCGCCGCCTCGGTCTTCCTCGGCGGGACGATCCACGATGTCGCCCAAGTCGTCGCCGCCGGCTACATGATCTCGCCGGAAGTCGGCGACGGCGCCACCTTCGTCAAGCTGCTGCGCGTCGCCATGCTGCTGCCTGTGGTTCTCGTCTTCTCGCTGCTTTTCCGTACCGGCGGCGAGAGCGGCGCCCGCCCGCCGCTGCTGCCCGGATTCCTGATCGGCTTCGCCGTGCTGGTCCTGATCAACAGTCTCGGCATCATTCCCAAGCCTGTGACCGACGCGGCATCCCACCTGTCGCGCTGGTGCCTGGTCGTCGCCATCGCCGCGCTCGGGGTCAAGACGTCATTGCAGCAGCTTGCCCAACTTGGCTGGCGCCCGGTGGCGATGCTGGCTGCCGAAACGGTGTTTCTCGCTGCGTTGATCCTGACCGGCCTGCTGTTCCTGCGTTGAGCGTGAGTTGGGTGCGAGCCGAACTTGAATGCGCCCCGCGAAGGCAAGGGTCGGGCGTTCTAGTCGTCTCAAGCGGGCCGCCGTTGGCCAGGATCTCGGCAGGGAAGCAGGACGAGCGGATGGTACAGACCGGGAAAGCGACGCGGCGGCAGTTCCGGATCAAGGCGCCTGTCGGCGTCGACGCCGGATCCGGGGGGTTGCATGGGGTAGTGCAACGGGCAATTCGAACCCCGCCATTCCTGGCGGAGTGAATTGTTCAGCGCTTCGCTGGCCGGCCGACAAGAACCTCCGCCACGAAGCATTGATCCAGGTCATTTGCACTGCTGTCGCGAGCATAATAG
>CAZKSD010000002.1:0-46574 GCA_964555315.1 uncultured Dechloromonas sp. | reverse complement strand
CCGAATCGGCCATCGTCCGCGAATGCGCGCTGCGCTTCATCACCCGCGCCGGCCCGGAAATCGGCGTCGCCTCGACCAAGGCCTTCACCACCCAGCTCGCCGCGCTGTTCCTGCTGACGCTGGTCATGGCCAAGGTCCGGAACAAGCTGAGCACGCCGGACGAAACCGCCTACATCGAGCAGCTACGCCACCTGCCGGTCGCGGTCAACAAGGTTTTACAGCTCGAAAACGACATCAATGCCTGGGCCCAGCGCTTTGCCGACAAGCATCATGCGCTCTTCCTCGGCCGTGGTCGGCACTACCCGATCGCCATGGAAGGTGCGCTCAAGCTCAAGGAAATCTCCTACATCCACGCCGAAGCCTACCCGGCCGGCGAACTCAAGCACGGCCCGCTGGCGCTGGTCGATGCCGACATGCCGGTCATTTCCATCGCACCGAACGATCAGTTGCTCGACAAACTGAAGTCCAACCTCAAGGAAGTGCAGGCGCGGGGAGGCGAACTGTACGTATTCGCCGATGCCGACTCGGAGATCCCGGAATCGGAAGGTGTTCATATCCTGCGCCTGCCCGAGCACTACGGGGAACTGTCGCCCATCCTGCACGTCATTCCGCTGCAACTGCTGTCGTATCACGCGGCGCTGGTCAAGGGGACGGACGTCGACAAGCCGAGAAATCTCGCCAAATCCGTTACTGTGGAGTAATCATGAACCTGAATGACAAGAAAGTGGCGATCATCGGCCTGGGGTATGTGGGTTTGCCCCTTGCCGTCGAGTTCGGGAAGTCGCGGCCGGTCGTCGGCTTCGACATCAATCTGTCGCGGATTGCCGAATTGCGCTCCGGCAAGGACAGCACGCTTGAGGTGACGTCCGAAGACCTGGCGACCGCCAGGCAACTCTCCTACAGCAACCAACTCGAGGATATCGCGGATTGCGGCGTTTTCATCGTCACCGTTCCGACGCCGATCGACAAAGCCAATCGCCCGGACCTCACGCCCCTGGTCAAGGCCAGCGAAACGGTTGGCAAGGTGATGAAGGCCGGGTCGATCGTGATCTATGAGTCGACGGTGTTTCCGGGATGTACCGAAGAGGTTTGTGTGCCGGTTCTGGAGAAGCATTCGGGCCTGAAGTTCAATCAGGATTTCTTCTGTGGCTATAGCCCGGAGCGCATCAATCCGGGCGACAAGGTTAACACGCTGACCAGGATCAGGAAGGTTACCAGCGGCTCGACACCCGAGGTGGCGAAGGCGGTTGATGCGCTCTACGCCAGCATCATTACCGCCGGCACTTTCCCGGCCACCAGCCTGAAAGTGGCGGAAGCGGCCAAGGTCATCGAAAATACCCAGCGCGACCTGAACATCGCACTGGTAAATGAACTCTCGGTGATCTTCGACCGCCTGGGCATCGACACGCTTGAAGTTCTCGAAGCGGCGGGCAGCAAGTGGAACTTCCTGCCGTTCCGGCCGGGGATGGTCGGCGGTCACTGCATCGGCGTTGACCCGTACTACCTCACGCACAAGGCGGAGGAGGTCGGCTACCATCCGCAAGTCATCCTCGCCGGGCGCCGGATCAACGACAACATGGCGCGTTACGCTGCCCGCAATGTCATCATGTTGATGTTGCGCAACGGAATCGATGTCGCGCGCAGCACGGTCGGCGTGCTGGGCATCACGTTCAAGGAAAACTGCCCGGACATCCGCAACAGCAAGGTGGCCGACCTCGTTCAGGAACTTCAGAACTGGGGAGTCCGGGTGGTTGTTTCCGACCCGTGGGCTGATTCGGATGAGGTTGCCCATGAGTACGGCATCCGCCTTGGAACCGTCGATGCGGAGCATCCGGTGGATTCATTGATTGTCGCAGTAGGACACAATGAATTTCGCGACGTGGATCTCGCGGTACTGCGTTCGCTCTGCCAAGGTGAAAAGCCGGTTCTCGCCGACCTGAAGTGTCTTTACGACCGCAACGCCGCGACCGCTGCCGGTTTTACGGTATTCCGTCTCTGAGAGAGGATAAGAATGCGAAATTACCCTACCATTGCCGGCCGCAAGATCCGCATGGGGCTTGTCGGTTGTGGGCGCATCGCGGCCAACCACTTTGGCGCCATGGAGCAGCATGCCGTTGACATCGAAATCGTCGATGTTTGCGACGTTGACCGCGTCGCCCTGGACAAGGCAGTCCAGCGTACCGGCGCCAAAGGGCATCTGAGCCTGACCGAAATGCTCGAGACCACGACAGCCGACATTGTCGTTCTGGCCACGCCAAGCGGCCTGCACCCTGAGCAGGCGATCGAAATTGCCCTGTCGGGCCGCCATGTCATGACCGAAAAGCCGATGGCAACCCGCTGGCATGATGGTTTGCGCATGGTCAAGGCCTGTGACGACGCCGGGGTGCGCCTATTCGTCGTCAAGCAGAACCGGCGCAACGCCACGCTGCAACTTCTGAAGCGCGCGGTCGAGCAGAAGCGTTTCGGCCGCATCTACATGGTCAACATCAACGTGTTCTGGACCCGTCCGCAGGACTACTACGACAGCGCCAAATGGCGCGGCACCTGGGAATTCGACGGCGGCGCGTTCATGAATCAGGCCAGCCATTATGTCGATCTGCTCGACTGGCTGATCGGACCCATCGAAAGCATGCAGGCCTACACGGGTACCTTGGAGCGCGATATCGAAGTCGAGGATTCCGGCGTATTGAGCGTTCGCTGGCGGTCGGGCGCGCTGGGTTCGATGAACGTCACCATGCTGACCTATCCGAAGAACCTGGAAGGCAGCATCACCATCCTCGGCGAGAAGGGGACGGTGCGCGTCGGCGGTGTTGCGGTCAACGAGATCCAGCACTGGGAATTCGCCGAACAGCTGCCAGAGGACGAGAAGATCGCCTCGGCCAACTACGAAACGACCTCGGTCTACGGCTTCGGCCACCCGCTCTATTACGACAACGTAATCAAGGTGATGCGCGGCGAGGCCGAGCCGGAAACCGATGGGCGCGAGGGCCTCAAGTCGCTGGAAGTGTTGATCGCCGCGTATCTGTCGGCGCGCGATGGCAAGCGGGTTGCTTTGCCGCTGGATTACTGAGATGGCGGTCACCATTCATCCCTCGGCGATTGTGGACGACGGCGCCGTCATTGGCGATGGCAGCCGCGTCTGGCATTTCGCCCACATCTGCGGCGGTGCACGCATCGGCAAGGGCTGCTCATTCGGCCAGAACGTCTTCGTCGGCAACGACGTCACCATCGGCGAGAACGTCAAGGTCCAGAACAACGTCTCCATCTACGACGCAGTGCATATCGAGGACGACGTATTCTGCGGTCCGAGCATGGTCTTCACCAACGTCTACAACCCGCGCTCGGCGGTCACCCGCAAGGACGAATACCGGGTGACCCGGATCAGGAAGGGGGCGACCCTGGGCGCCAACAGCACGATCGTCTGCGGCGTCACCGTCGGCGAGTTCGCCTTTGTCGCCGCCGGCGCGGTCATCAATCGCGACGTCAAGCCCTATGCGCTGATGGCCGGTGTGCCGGCCCGGCAGATCGGCTGGATGAGCGAGCATGGCGAACGGCTTGAACTGCCGCTCGAGGGTGATGCCTCGACCCGTTGCCCGATCACCGGCAAGACCTACAAGTTGACGGGGACAACGCTGGCGGTTGAATGAAGGTCGCAGTCATCGGCGGCGGGATCAACGGAGTGATGACCGCCTGGGCTTTCGCCCGGCGCGGCGATAGCGTCGATCTCTTCGAAAAAGGCCGGCTGATGTCGGCCACCAGCCGCTCCTCCACCAAGATGCTGCACGGCGGCTTGCGCTACCTCGAGCACGGCCACCTGGGGCTGGTTCGCGAGGCGCTTCAGGAGCGCTCCTGGTGGATCAGGCAGGCGCCGCAACTGGTCAGCCCGCTGGAGTTGCTGATCCCGATCTACCGGAACGGCGAGCGCGCCAAGTGGCTGGTCGGCGCGGGCATCAGGCTCTACGATCTGCTGGCGCTCGGATCCGGGTTCCCGCGTGGCCGCTGGTACCGTGCCGGTGAGGTTGTCGAGCGCTTTCCCGGCCTCAGACGCGACGAGCTGCTGGGCGCCTACGGTTACTGGGATGCCCGCATGGATGACTACCGGCTTGGCCTGTGGGCCGCGGAAAAGGCCAGGGAATCGGGGGCCAGGCTCCATGAGCTGACCCCCGTGCGCAAGGTGGATCCGGCGAAGGGGGAAGTTTCCACGGCCCGGTCCACCGCCTGCTACGACCGCGTCGTCAATGTGGCCGGCCCCTGGGCGGAAAGCCTCCTCACCACGTCAGGCGTGACCAGCGCCTACCGGCTTGACCTGATCCGCGGCAGCCACATCGTCGTGCCCGGCAAACTCGAGCAAGGTTGCGTTCTGCAGGTGCCGGGCGAAAAACGCATCCTGTTCGTTCTCCCGCACGGGGAGAACACCTTGCTCGGCACCACCGAAGTCAGCCAGGCCGGACCTGAAAATTGCGGCCCAAGCGACGAGGAGATCGACTATCTGATCGCCAACTACAACCGTTGCTTTTTTGAGGTTATTGCGCGTCAGGATATAATCTTGTCCTTTGCTGGCATCCGACCGATTGTCGCCAGCAAGACCGATTTTTCCGCAGCCAGCCGTGAGTCGGTCATCGAGCGCAAGGGAAGGCTGATCAACGTCTTCGGCGGCAAGTGGACCACGTCGCGGGCGCTTGCCGAAGCAGTCGTCACGAAATCGCAACATTGAAAGAGATCACGGAACTCCAGTTCATTGACCTGAAACAGCCATAAGGAGGAGTAGCCATGCGTGCGGAAATTTTGATTCAGCTAGGCCAAGCCAAATTGCTAAATCCACTCTATCTGAAACCCGATGCACCCACCCATTACCACATTGAAGTGCCTGATGATGCGCTCCTCTATGCGCGCGACTACCTTGAAGAACAGCCCCGACCAGCCGATATTGCAAAAGTGCCCGTAGCCCGACCGGGCAGCCTGCAGGAGCGCCTGAACCAGTTACTTGGTCCCCTTGCAAAAATCAGGCCCGGCGCAAGCATCGGGGATGATTATCAGACGGTTCAAGATGCACTGGAGGAACGTTATTTTGGCCGTTAATACACACAAGCAAACTGACGTACAGCTTGTATTCGACACCAATATCCTGGTGGATGCACTGACCGCCCGTGGGCAATATTTTGCTTACGCGGTCGATGTGCTGGAGATGGTGCGCGATGGCAAGGTTGAAGGCTGGTATGCGCACCATACGCTTACCACGGTTTATTACTTGCTGGAACGTGGCTTCGCAGCAGAAACGCAGAACCGCAAAACCGCGACAGATCTGGCGCAAACATTGTTGCGTGAGTTGCTCCAGTTTCTGAAACCCTTGCCGCAGGTTGGCGACGAGTTGCTCCACATTCAACCCGTGCCCGGTGATGATCTGGAAGACCTCCTGATCTTTCATCTGGCAAGCAGCTATCTACCCAATCCCCTGGTTGTCACGCGCGATAAATGGTTTTTGCAGCATGCCTCTCTGGCGGCGGCTCACCCCAAGGAGATTATTGAAAGGGGCTTGACGGCTTGGGAGCGTAGAGATCGGTCCATCCCATTCACGGATTTGACCGCGCAACAGCATTGCATACGTCCTCAGCTTGAACGCAACATCCATCGCGTTCTTCACCACGGCCAATACATCATGGGCCCCGAAGTGGCCGAACTGGAAGGCAAGCTGACCGAATACACGGGGGCGAAGCACTGCATCACCGTGGCTTCAGGCACCGAAGCGCTTCTCATCGCACTGGTGGCGCTCGACATCAAACCGGGTGACGAAATCATCACCACCCCGTTCACCTTCGTCGCCACCGCCGAAGTCATTGCCTTGCTTGGCGCCACCCCGGTCTTCGTCGATATCGAGCCGGATACCTGCAACATCGACGCCAGCAAGATCGAAGCGGCGATTTCGCCGCAGACCAAGGCCATCATGCCGGTCAGCCTCTACGGTCAACCGGCGGACATGGACGAAATCAACGCCATCGCCGCTCGCCACGGGCTGGCGGTGATCGAGGATGCGGCGCAGAGCTTCGGCGCGGAGTACAAGGGCAGGAAAAGCTGCAACCTGTCAACCATCGGCTGCACCAGCTTCTTTCCGAGCAAGCCGCTGGGCTGCTACGGCGATGGCGGGGCGATCTTCACCAGCGACGACAGGCTGGCCAAGGCCATGCGCGAGATCCGTGTGCACGGCCAGGAAAAGCGCTACGTGCATACCCGTATCGGCGTCGGCGGCCGCATGGATACCCTGCAATGCGCCGTCGTGCTCGCCAAGCTGGAGCGCTTCGCGTGGGAAGTCGAGCAGCGACTCAGAATCGGTGACCGCTACAACGACCTGTTTGCGGGCAAGGTGCCGATGGTTACCCAGCGCCCGGACCGGACCAGTGTCTTCGCGCAATACACGGTCTTCATCGAGAACCGTGAACAGGTTCAGGAATCGCTCAAGGCGGCGGGCGTGCCCACTGCCGTACACTACCCCATTCCGCTGAATCGCCAGTCGGCATACGGCGCTCTGAGCAGGATCAGCGGGAATGTCTTGTCGTCGGATGCCATGGCCGGCCGGGTCATGAGCCTGCCGATGAGCGCTGATCTCTCGCAGCAGGAGCAGGACCAGATTGTCAAGGCGGTGATCGAGGCGCTAAGCAAGTGATCAAGATCGTCACCATAGTCGGGGCGCGGCCCCAGTTCATCAAGGCGGCAGCCGTTTCCCGGTCCATCCGCGACGAATTCGCCGACCGGGTCAGCGAAATCCTGGTTCATACCGGCCAGCACTACGATGAAAACATGTCCAAGGTTTTCTTTGAAGAACTGGACATCCCCCACCCGAAATACAATCTGGAGATATCCGGCGGACAGCACGGCGCCATGACCGGGCGCATGCTGGAGGCCGTAGAGAAAGTCCTTCTCCAAGAAGAACCGGACTGGGTGTTGATCTACGGCGATACCAACTCGACCCTGGCTGGCGCATTGGCCGCGGCGAAACTGCACATTCCCGTGGCGCATGTCGAAGCGGGACTTCGTTCCTTCAACATGCGCATGCCGGAAGAGGTGAACCGGATCGTTGCCGATCGCCTCTCGACGCTCCTGTTCTGCCCGACCGATACGGCCGTGGCAAATCTGGCTAAAGAGGGCGTTTCCGCGGGCGTGGAAAACGTGGGTGACGTGATGTTCGACGTCGCCTTGTTCTACCGCGAGCGAGCCCGGAAGCAGAGCACGGCTCTCGCTTCCCTGAGGGTTGGCGAACGGGCATTCGCGCTGGCGACCTGCCACCGCGCGGAAAATACCGATGACCCGGATCGCCTCGGGGAAATCGTCGCGGCCTTGGCTGAAATATCCGCAAGCTTGCCCGTTGTTCTGCCAATCCACCCGCGCACCCGCAAACTGCTTGCCGATACTGGCCTGGACAAAGAACTTGGCAGCGTCAAAGTGGTCGACCCCGTTCCCTTCCTGGACATGGTCGCGCTGGAACAGGCAGCCAGGGTCATCCTGACCGACTCCGGCGGCGTGCAGAAGGAAGCGTTCTTCTATGGTGTTCCATGCATCACCATGCGGGATGAAACGGAGTGGGTGGAAACGGTTGATCTGGGCTGGAATCGCCTGGTCGGCGCTTCCGCGGTCGAAATCAATAAGGCCTTCAACGACAGCGTGCAGGGCCAATTGCAGGCCTTGCCGAAATCGCCATACGGAGATGGGAACGCGGCGCGAAAGATCGTGTCCAGCATCGTCCGGAAATCACATCATTGATCAGCATTCAGAGGGACTGACATGAAAAGAGTACTCGTAACCGGCGGTCTTGGCCAAATCGGTTCCCATGTGGTTGAAATGCTGCTTGAGCGTGGCGATCGGGTTGTCGCGGTCGACAACCTCGCCACCGGGCGGCGTGAGCATCTGACAGACCATCCGAACCTGACCGTCGTCATCGACACGATTGCCGACAAGGCGGTCGTCGAAAAACTGGTCGGCGAACTGAAGCCCGATGCCATCGTCCATACCGCTGCTTCCTACAAGGATCCGGATGACTGGTACAACGACACGCTGACCAACTGCGTCGGCGGTGCGAACATGGTCGATGCCGCCAAAAGATACGGCGTCGGGCGTTTCATCTACTTCCAGACCGCACTGTGCTATGGCCTCAAGCCCATGCAGCAGCCGATTCGCCTTGACCACCCGCGTTTCCCGGGCAGCAGCAGCTACTCGATCTCGAAGACGACCAACGAGTTCTACCTGGAACTTTCCGGCGTCGACTACGTGACTTTCCGTCTGGCGAATGTCGTCGGCCCGCGCAATGTCGCCGGCCCGCTGCCGATCTTTTACCAGCGCCTGAAGGATGGCAAGCAGTGCTTCGTGACCAACGCCCGCCGTGACTTCGTTTTCGTCAAGGATCTGGCCCGGGTCGTCCTCAAGGCAATTGACGGCGTCGGGCATGGCGCTTACCACTTCTCCTCGGGCACCGATGTGGCCATTCAGGAACTCTACGATGCGGTCGTGACCGCCCTGGACGTGCCGGGCAAGCCCAAGGCGGAGGTCAAGGAACTCGGCCCGGATGACGTCTTCTCCATCCTGCTGGACCCCAGCCGCACCTTCGAGGATTTCGGGGCGATCGAATTCACGCCCCTGCAAGAAACCGTCTCGGCGGCCATGGCGTATTACCAGAAGCATGGTACGCTGGGCGAATACACGCACCTGCGTCTCGAAGGCAAGAAGTAAGCGAGGCATCCGATGCGTATCCTGATTACCGGCGGCGCCGGCTGCCTTGGCTCCAACCTGATCGAACACTGGTTGCCGCAGGGGCACGAGATCTTCGTGATCGACAATTTCGCCACCGGAAAACGCGAGGTCGTGCCCGAGGTTCCCGGCCTGACCGTCAAGGAAGGCAGCATTGACGATCAAGCGCTGGTCGACGCCTGCTTTGCGCAGTTTCAGCCGGAAGTCGTCATCCATGCGGCTGCGGCCTACAAGGACCCCGATGACTGGGTCGAAGATTCGCGGACAAATGTCATCGGCAGTGCCCATGTTGCCCGGGCGGCAAAGGCGTCCGGGGCCAAGCGCCTGATCAATTTCCAGACGGCGCTTTGCTATGGCCGCCCGCAGCAGTTGCCGATTCCGGCGACCCACCCGACGGCGCCGTTTACCAGCTACGGCATCACCAAGACGGCGGGCGAGCAGTTCATGCTGCTCTCCGGCGTACCGACCCTGTCTTTGCGCATCGCCAATGTCACCGGCCCGCGCCTCGCGATCGGACCGATCCCGACCTTCTACAAGCGCCTGAAGGCGGGTCAGAATTGCTTCTGCTCGGACACCTCGCGTGACTTCCTCGACATGTCGGATTTCCTGGCATTCATGGATATCGCCATCCAGCCTGATGCACCCACGGGGGTGTACAACATCGCCAGCGGTGAGGCGCATTCGATCAAGGAAATCTTCGATCTGGTTGTCGATTACCTTGGCCTCGGCGTCAAGGAGGTCCCCGTGGTGCCGCCGGCTGCAGACGACGTGCCGGTCGTTTCGCTCGATGCCGGCGAGACCCTGAAGGCTTTCGGCTGGCAAGCCAAGGTCGGTTTCTCGGAGACCATCAAGCGTCAGTTGGCCTGGTATGACAAGTACGGCATTTCGGACGTGTTCTCACATCTCAAGGCGCCAACGCCAACCAAATAAACAGGGTTGTCAGTCATGAGCAACGCAAATTTTTCCGGAGCAAAAGTGCTGGTGGTCGGCGGCGCGGGTTTCGTCGGCAGCAATCTGGTCCATCAGATTCTCCAGCAGGATCCGAGCGAAATCATCGTCGTGGATAACCTCATTTCCTCCGATGTTTCCAATATTCCCGCGGATTCGCGCGTTCGTTTCGTCTTCGGTTCGATCACCGACGACCGCATCCTTGCTGCCCTGCCGGATGATCTCGACTACGCTTTTCATCTTGCGTGCTTCCACGGTAACCAGTCGTCCATCGCCGACCCGTTTGCCGATCACGACAACAATACCTACACCTCTCTGAAGCTGTTTGATCGCCTGAAGGACATCAAGGGCCTCAAGAATGTCGTGTACGCGGCTGCGGCCTGCGCCGTCGCTGAAAAGACCTACGATGCCCCGACGGCAACGACGGAAGATCAGCCGGTCACGCTGTACCACGACAGCCCGTACTCCATCTCCAAGATCATCGGCGAGCTCTACGGCAACTATTACTTCCAGCAGCACAAGCTGCCGTTTGTGAAGGCCCGTTTCTCCAACGTCTATGGCCCCCGCGAAATCCTCGGGGCCGGCCAGTGGCGGGGGACGGTTCACACTGTCTGGCGCAATGTCACGCCGACCTTCATCTGGCGCTCCTTGAACGGCGAGGCGCTGCCTCTGGACAACGGCGGCAACGCCAGCCGCGACTTCATCTTTGTCGAGGACATGGCCCGCGGCCTCATGGCGTGCGCCCTGAAGGGGGCGGCTGGCGAGGTGTACAACCTGGCGACCGGCAAGGAAACCAGCATTCTGGAACTGGCGACCAACATCAACGAATTCACCGGCAACCAGACCCCGCTGGACCTCCGGCCTGCCCGCGATTGGGATCGCTCCGGGAAGCGCTTCGCCTCGACCGAGAAGGCTGCGTGTGAACTTGGCTTCACCGCTCAGGTCGACATTCGTGAGGGTTTGCGTCGCACCGTCGAATGGACCATAGAAAATCAGGAACTTATCAAGCACAGCATTGCCAAGCACAACAAATTGATGTCCCAGGCATTGCATTAAGCATTTGATTCCGGAGCTCGTGGCGCCATCTATGCCCAACATCGTGGGTTTCCCTTCACGCGTTGTACTGGAACTGACTCCCCTATGCAATCTTGCGTGCCGGATGTGTCCTCGTCATTACATCAAGGATACCGATGGCTACATGGATGCCAACCTGTTCCGCAAACTGGTGGATGAAATCTCGGAAGCGCGACCGGACGCAATATTGTTGCCTTTCTGGCGCGGTGAGAGTTGCATGCATCCCGACTTTGTGGAGCTGGTTGATTACGCTCTCTCAAGAAAGTTGCGCGTACATCTCTCAACCAACGGGCACTACATGGACCAAGCGATTGAGGATGTTTTTCATCGTTGTGAATTTCTTACATTCAGCGCGCATTCCAAGATCGGTTTTCAGAACGCACAGAAGTTCATCGACAACAAGCCTGAGGGAAGCAAGGTAACGACGCAGATTTCTTTCGTCGATTCGGAAAGGACTGCCAAGCTCTATTTCTCTGGTTGCGTCGGCGATCCGCAGTTGAGGGGTTTCCAAGGCATCCGCCTCTATGTCGAACATTCCTTAGGAGGTGAGTTTGGCAAGACTGCACGGACGGTTAACGTGGCTCGTGCCTTCTGCCCAACATTAGAGCAGACTTTTGTCGTTGCAGCCGATGGCAGCTACAGCCGCTGCAACCACATCTGGATACCTGAAGCGGGCACGAAACTGGCTAATGCAACCATCGCCGATGTGTGGGCCGGCGGGCGGATGAACCAGATTCGATCCAACTACCCTGACGAGAAATGCACACCTTGTGATCAATGGACAGGTCATACTAATGGGGAGGCTTGGCGCAAGACATCGGGTGGTACGATCGAGCATCTTGTTTTCGGCCCATGTTCTACTGCTGACGGGACCCATTGCATAAATGAACCGTTCGTCAATAGAGACGTACTGTTCTAATTCAATGGGACACGTGTAGCGTATGGGTGGTTCGTGATGAGTAGTTCCGTTCGAGATGCGGTACAGAATGGTCGCTAAGAGCGGACGTGGAACTAAGTTTGGGAAGCTATCGCCTAGACCAACAACTTTAAGGCAGGGATTAGATGAACAATAAAACATTCATTCATCAAAGTGCGCATGTCTCGAATGGTGCCAAGATAGGTGATGGCAGCAAGATTTGGATAAACGTTCAGATTAGGGAGAACGCGGTTATCGGGAATGATTGCATCCTTTCCAAGGACGTCTACATCGATCATGGAGTTAGTATTGGTGACCGGTGCAAGATTCAGAATAGCGTGTCCATCTATCATGGCGTAACTATAGACGACGATGTCTTTGTAGGGCCGAGCGTTGCCTTTACTAATGACAAGATTCCTCGCGCATTCAATAAGGAATGGAAGGTTTCGGCGACCTTGATCCGGAAGGGCGTTAGTATCGGAGCAAATGCCACTGTGCTCTGCGGAATTGAGATCGGCGAGTACGCGATGGTGGCGGCTGGGAGTGTAGTTACATGCAATGTACCCAGTCACGCACTGGTGATAGGGAATCCGGCAAGAGTGGTCGGCTATGTCTGCGAATGCGGACATCGAATCAACGGCAAAAATTTATGCGATGCGTGCGGGGAGTCCGCTACCCCGCTCACATCGGGGCAGAATGAATGAATATCGCCTTGATCGGTTATGGATATTGGGGGCCCAATGTTGCAAAGAATATTTTTGCGAATAAGAAACTTCATCTCCATACCATTTGCGATGTGAGGCAGGCGAGGCTAGATAAAGCCAGAGACTTGTATGTAGAGCAGTCGAGATACGAAACCGATTACCACAAGCTCTTGAGTAATTCGGATATCGATGCAATTGCCGTAGCCACCGAAACGAGCGCACATTTCCAGGTTGTCAGGGACATTTTGAAAGCGGGTAAGCATGTCTACGTCGAGAAACCGTTTACATCATCGGTGGGCGAGGCGGAAGAACTGACGAAGCAGGCTGCCGATAAGGGGCTGGTAATTCATGTCGACCACATCATGCTGTATCACCCGTGCATTAGGAAAATCCGCGAACTTGTTGTCTCGGGTGAACTAGGTGATTTTCTGTATATCGAAGCGATGCGGATGAACCTTGGGCAGATTAAAAAAGATGTCAGTGCGATGGCTGACTTGGCTGTGCACGATCTGTCTATCATCGATTATCTATCAGGCGGAAAAGAGCCCTTTAACATCAAGGCGCTTGGCGAGAAAAGATACGGCCCAAAGGAAATTCTCACGTTTCTAATGCTCAGATATGACAATTTTATCGCGCATATCCAATCGAGTTGGATATCGCCACTAAAGGAGCGAAAACTCATCGTCGCGGGTACTAAGAAAATGGTGGTTTTTGATGACATGCGACCGACGACAGAGAAACTCACTATCTACGACAAGGGTGTGGATGTTGTGGCTGGTGGCGATATCGAGTATGCGGAATATGCTATTAAAACACGAATCGGAGATATTCTGATACCTTATATTCCAGAGCAGGATGCACTGTTCAACAGCATCAGTCATTTTGCAGAATGCGTTGAGTATGGCAAGCCCTCACAATCCGGTCCAGAGCAGGCGATCCGTGTGCTGAGGATACTTGAACAGGCTGATCATGCCATGAATGTTTGAAACGAGGTTGGCAATGATATCTATAAGCAGGCCCCCAATAGCTGGGAGCGGAATACTCGTGACCGGCGGTGCGGGCTTTATCGGTAGCCATTTAGTCGATCGCCTACTACAATTAGATGCACGTGAGGTCGTGGTGATAGATAATCTATTCACGGGCGATTCTGCAAATTTGGATGGCGCGCTGGAAACTGCCCGTGCCACGCTGTACCGTGATGATGCAGAACATAGTACTAGTCTAGATTACATTTTTGCTAAGCATTCGATAGACGTGGTGTTCAATTGCGCTACCAAAGCACTGAACTACTCGTTCCTAAATCCAGCCAATGCCTATGCGACAAATGTAATAGTTTTGCTGAATCTACTCGAATTACAGCGGAGAGGTGTGTTCGCGACCCTGTGCCACTTCTCGACCTCAGAGATCTACGGCACTGCGATTTACGAGCCAATGGATGAGGCGCACCCCAGGAATCCTACCACCACATATGCCGCAGGCAAGGCGGCTGCGGATATGGCTTTGGAGAGCTACGTGCGGATGTTCGAGCTAGACTCTTTTATCGTCAGACCGTTCAACAACTATGGGCCACGGCAGAATTATCAGGGCATGCTGGCTGGGGTGATTCCCGTCACGGCTCGGCGTATTCTGACGGGGGGGGTTCCTGAGATTCATGGTGATGGCAAACAGAGCCGTGACTTTATATATGTGAGCGACACTGTTGATGCTGTGACGAAGCTCTACGCAGTGTTGACTGCGGGTGAGTCTGTGAATATCTCTACGGATAACCAGTTAACCATATCCGAACTCATCCAAAGGGTAACCATAGATTTGGGCTATACCGGTCCGATCAACTTCGGCCCGGCACGTCAGGCAGATGTTCTGTGCCACAACGCCAGCAATGCAAAGCTTCGCAGTCTGATCGATTTTAATCTTACTTCATTCGACGAAGGGCTGAGCCGGACCTTGGCCTATTACAAGAAAATATTTGGCAAGAGCTGAGTGATGGAACAAATCCGCTTGATGAAACCGGACATTAGCTTTGCTGATGTCGAATCCGATTTTCGGCATGTATTCGGGAGCGGAATTTTTACCCGTGGCGAAAATGTTGAGGCGTTTCGTCGCGAAGTCGCGGCCTATACCGGCGCCAGATACGCAGTCTTGACAACGTCAGCGACCACTGCGCTGTGGGTCTGTCTTAGGTTGTTGGGTGTGAAGCATGGCGATGAAGTGGCAGTTGCTGATTTTTCGTTCCCTGCGACTGCAAATGTGGTCGAGGATCTGGGTGCTAAACCGATATTTGTCGATGTCTCACTCGATACATTCAATATGATGCCAGATGACTTGGAGCGAAAAATTAGCAGACGAACTAAAGCGGTAATTTTTGTGGATGCTTTAGGCAATCCAAGCGGGGTGACCGAAATTAAAGCGATTTGCGACAGGTATCGAATTCCGCTGATCGACGACGCCGCTTGTGCAATGGGAAGCTCCGAGAATGGTCGGCGCTGTGGATCGATAGCCGATTTGACGTGTTTTAGCTTCCATCCGAGAAAGCTGATCAGTACAGGAGAGGGGGGGGCGATCACAACTGATCGAGATGACTGGGCTGAGTGGTTAGAGACCAAGTTGTTTCACGGTGCCAAGGGATTGAAAGGCATGGGATTGGACTTTATAGAATATGGATACAATTTTCGCTTGCCTGAATTGCAGGCAATTATGGGTCGAAAACAATTGGCCAGGATAGAGCAGAATGTAGATGAGCGAAATATCATTAGAGCTGAATACACAGGGTGTTTGAATTCGCTGGGTTTCGTCTCCCAACGAATCGGCAAGAATGTGCGTCATAACGTACAGTCTCTAGTGTTTCGGGTTCCTGAATCATACGAGCGCGACCGGCTTATTGGAGCGTTAAAGATTAGAAATGTAGAATCCACAATTGGTACATATTGTCTCAGTGCGACAACATATTACAAGAGACGTTATAATTGCGAGCAGCCAAATTCTTCCCTCTTAAATAGCACTACAATAACATTGCCCTGCTATCGTGGTCTTAATGTGCAATACGTTACATCTGCGATCAAGAGTGCTTTGGAATGATAAGTAGAGTTGCATTTATTGGCAGCAAGAATTTCGGGCTTGAAATTTTGCGTACAGTTCATCAGATCCGTCCGGATTCTATTATCGCTGTTGTGACCTATGATGATAAAGACGATGCGCGTAGCGCGTTAGTTGGATATGCGGAATTTTGTAGCGAGATTAATGTACCGCTTTATGTTGCTATCAATCGCCATGATGCGGAAGCGGCGCTTGAAAGATTGCAGCCGGAGTTTTGTTTGGTTGTTGGATGGTACTGGTTTTTGAGTCAGAGCTTACTCGACAAGATGCCTTATGGTGCTGTCGGTTTGCACAATTCATTGTTGCCCAAGTATCGTGGTGGTTCGCCGTTAGTATGGGCATTGATCAACGGCGAAGAAGAGGTAGGTTGTTCACTATTTTCGTTCACTCATGAAATGGATGCGGGCGATGTCTGGTTACAATGTGTTGTTCCGCTAACTCAAGAAGACAATATTGGCTCTGCGCAGCAAAAGATTGAGAAGGCTATTTGCGAGCAGTTAAGGCTTCAGTGGCCCAATATTTTGGACAATATCGCTGTTCCAATCCCACAAAATAATAATGATGCGACCTATTGTTCGCAGCGGTTCGCCGATGACGGGGAAATTGATTGGAGTCGTTCGTCTTATGCGATTCACAATTTTATTCGTGCCCAAACTCCGCCGTACCCCGGAGCATTCACAACCCTTGGGGGCAGGCGCGTTATATTGCTTTCGGCAAAACGCTTTTCGTATCCATATTATGGAATTCCGGGGCAGGTGGCTCGGATAGTTCGGGGAGAAGGGGTATACATTATCTGCGGTGACTCTCGCGCAATCATCGTAAGTAACGTATCAATCGAAGGGCGGGTGTGTGCAGCAGAAGATGTATTCATCTCCATTAAATATAGGTTGGGCACCCAGTGATACAAGTTGAAAACTCAACTTCGAAATCGGCCTCGCTCCCGCCATTCACGTTGGACGGTTTCCGGAATCTTATTCAGAGAATAAAGGACGAGGGATTCCAGATCCGGTCAACTTCTGCATTGCCAGACAGGCAAGAGAATACCGTTTATCTTCGGCATGATTTGGATTTTTCGGTGGCACTTGCAGTTGAGATCGCCGAAATTGAGAACGCCGCCGGTATACAAGCTACATATTTTGTCCTGCTGAGCGGTCCCTATAACTGTCTTCATGATGAATCAATCAGAGCTATCAGGCGAATAAAGAATCTAGGCCATGAGATTGGACTTCATTACGATCTGAGTGGCTGGCCGAAGGTTATGTCTGACGCCTTGGCTCGTCTGGCCTTCCAGATTCAGGTACTCGAGTCTATCGCGGAAACCAAGGTAAATTCGATCGTGATGCACCAACCTTCGCTGGGTGGGGAGGATCATTTTGCTACCGATGATTCCGGATTTATCAACCCGAGTTTTTATCAAAAAACCGATTCTGATCTTTGCTATGTAAGCGATTCTTGCCGCGCGTGGCGGGACGATAGTCTCGATAGCTTCATTCGTCGCGAACTACTGCAAACCCGCATGATGTTGAATATCCATCCGGAAAGCTGGATAGCTCAGAAAAAAATGAGCCGGATATCGTTTCTTACAAACGTACTTTTCCCGGCGGTTAGTCAATCGAATAGAGATTACTTCCTAAAAACCGTACGGGGTTTATGGGAAACACAGCCCGCTGCCGTGAATGGTGTCGGGGACCGAGATGAAGACTAATGATTCATGAGGAACGAGGTGACGGTCATGAAATATTGTGATCAGAGGGCGCATGCAGTCTGAGCGCGTTCGCCTGCGGCCGTTGCGCAAGTCCGATTCCGGGCTTCTTTACGAGTGGATTAGCGATCGCGAACTGGTCTTACTGAATTCCGCTTTCCATCCGGTTTCCGAGGTGGATCACGAGGCGTGGGTGGAGGCGATGTTGACCAGGCGTTTGGACCTCGTGATTTTCGTGATCGAGGAGCGGTCGACCGGAACAGCCATCGGTACCTGCCAGTTGCTCAACATCAACTGGCGCCACCGCAATGCGGAGCTGCAGATCCGCATCGGCGATGCGGCGGGCCGGGGGCGGGGGATGGGTGCGGAGGCGGTGCGCCTGCTGTGCGAGTTCGGTTTTGCCGACCTGAACCTGCACCGCATCTACCTTCATGTTTTCGCCACCAATACCCGGGCGATCGCGGCCTACGAAAAAGCGGGGTTCGCCCGCGAAGGCTTGTTGCGCGCGGCGGCGCATATCGACGGGCAATGGGTGGATGTTGTACCGATGGGGTTGATCCGTGACGATGACTAGGGTGGTGGCAATCCACCAGCCGAATTTTTTCCCTTGGCTGGGGTATTTCGACAAGATCGCGCGCAGCGACGTGTTCATCTTTCTCGACCATGTCCAGTTGCCGAAGACGGGCGGGGGTTGGTCGAACCGCGTGAAGATGCGGGTGGCCGGCGAACCGCGCTGGGTGACGGCGCCTGTTCGCCGTGCTTTCCACGGGGTGGCGGCGATCAACGAGATCGAATGGGCGGACGAACAGCCCTGGCGGGCCAAGCTGGCGAGGACACTGGCGGCCAACTATGCCAAGGCGCCCTACTGCCGGGAAACCATGGCGTGGCTGGAGCCGCTGATCCAGATGCCGGAGGGAAACCTGGCCCGCTACAACATGGCGGTCATCCGGGCGATTGCCGACCGGATTGGCCTGCGGCACGACCACTGCGTGACCTCGTCGTCGCTGGACGGGCAGGGGCAGGCCAACGAACTGCTGATCGACCTCACGCGCAAGGTGGGCGGCGGTTGCTACCTGTGCGGGGGCGGGGCTGCCGGCTACCAGGACGACGCGGCGTTTGCCGCGGCGGGTCTGGAATTGCGCTATCAGCGCTTCGCGCACCCCGTTTACGCCCAGGCCGGCCAGCAGGATTTTGCGCCCGGTTTGTCGATCGTCGATGCGTTGATGAACGTTGGTTGCGGGGGCGTCAAGGGGTTGCTTGCGGTATAATGCCCGTTTTTCCGCGACGGGCAGGGATCGGTAGTATGAGCTTCAAGAGGCGATTTGTTCAGCGGATTGGCCGCTTGGGCCTCGACATGGTGCCCGATGACGCAAAGGAGGCAGTTCGTCGCAAGCTGGCCTTCAGCATCAAAGCCGAACTCCGGCCGGAGCTCAAGGCGGAGCTTCACGAACAGCTCAAGGCGGAGCTTCACGAACAGCTCAAGGCGGAGCTTCACGAACAGCTCAAGGCGGAGCTTCACCAACAGCTCAAGGCGGAGCTTCACGAACAGCTCAAGGCGGAGCTTCACCAACAGCTCAAGGCGGAGCTTCACGAACAGCTCAAGGCGGAGCTTCACGAACAGCTCAAGGCGGAGCTTCACGAACAGCTCAAGGCAGAACTGACGCAGCAACTCTTCTTGCTCAATGCCCTGCCGGGACGGGTCGATGCTTTCCTGGCTGCGGTCGACGCGGAAAAAACGGCCAATTTGCTCGATGTCGAAGCGCACGCTGCCGAACTTAGGCGTCTGGTGCGTTCTACCGCGGGGCTGTCACCCGATGTGCCGGACCCGCCGTCGGCTGCAGACCTGTTGGCCGAGTTTGCGTTTCTCCACGTTGCCGCCGATACCTTGCGGCCTGCCTTCAAGGCCTTGGCATCTCGCCGTGTATTCTTCTGCGGCCAAATGTATTACTACCCCTGGTATCTCTCGCGGGCGCTGCGGCCGTTGGGATGGAAGGCAGATGTCTATAACTGGGACGCCAATCCAGGCACGCAAATTTACTATCACGGCCAGGATTTTCAGTTGGGTGATGATGTTAGCCAGACCCTTGAAGGAGAACTTGGCTTCTACTTGGCCTCCATCTATGCCTACGATATCTTCCATTTTTCCAATGCCATGGGGATAGCGTACGGTTGGCGAGTGGAATCTGCGTTGGAGTCGGAATACGGGGAATTCGCGAATATTTACTTGCTAAGGCGTCTGGGTAAGGTGTTTGTCTATTCCAACAACAGCTGTCAGGACGGCGTTTCGCAAACCGCCTTTTCGAAATGGGGGCCGGAATCTGTCTGCTCGATCTGTCGCTGGCAGCATGAGCCATCGGTCTGCAGCGATGAGCGCAACCTGAAGTGGGGGCGATTCCGCAATTCCGTGGCCGATTTCCAGTGCCTGCTCGGTGGCAATCGTGTCGACTTCAACGACGACCCGCGGGTGCACGAGGTGCCGGAGTTCTATTGCCTCGACCCTGAGCTTTGGCGACCGGACATCGAGATTCCGGAGAGTTATCGGCTCCCGGAACTGGGGGAAGGGGCTGTTCGCGTTTATCACGCTGTCGGTCATAAAGAGGAGCGCACGCGTAGCGACGGCATCAACATCAAGTCGTCCCATGTGTACCTGCCGCTGATCGAACGATTGCGCGGCGAGGGGCTGCAGATCGATCTGATCGAACCGACGGGGATCCCCAACAGGGAAGTTCGCTATCTGCAGGTACAGGCGGACATCTTCCTGGATATGCTGACCTTTGGCTGGTTCGGGGCCAACGCCCGCGAAGCGATGATGCTGGGCAAGCCGGTGATCTGCTTCATCCGCCCCGAGTGGCTGGCGAGCCTGCGCGAGGAGATTCCGGAATACGCCGACGAGTTGCCGATCGTTAGTGCGACGCCGCATACGGTGGAGAGCGTATTGCGCGACCTGATCGCTCATCCGGAGAAGCGTCGCGAGATCGGCCGGCGGAGCAGGGAGTTTGCGCTCAAATGGCATTCCGCGTCGGCGGCCGGCAGGCGCTTCGACAAGATCTATTCCGCGCTGCTTGCGGGCGATCGCCTGTTGGGTCCGAAAGCACTGAGGACAGTGTGAGCGTTCCAGCCATGGATGTCGCGCTGCGCTGTACCGGTGTGGCAAAGACCTTTGCAGTTCAGCGGGAATTGCGGGTCTGGCGCATTCTTCTCGGAATCGAGGGGGGGCAGCGGGGGCCGGTGATCGAAGCGTTGCGCGACATTTCCTTGGAAGTGCCGCAGGGCAAGATTGTCGGAATCCTCGGCCGGAACGGAGCGGGCAAGAGTACATTGCTCCGCCTGCTTGGGCACGTGTATGCGCCAACCCGGGGGCGAATCGAGGTTTTCGGGCAGGTGGCCGGGTTGTTTGAACTCGGCGGCATGGGGAACTCCAACCTGACCGGACGCGAATACGCCATCCGCTATCTGAGCCTGATGGGCGTGCAGGCCGCCGACCTGGCTGACGTATTGGACGAAATCGCTGAGTTCTCCGAGTTGGGTGATGCGTTCGAGCAACGCATTCGATCGTATTCCTCGGGGATGGCCGCACGCCTTTATTTTGCCGTGGCCACGGCCTACCAGCACGAGATCTACCTGATCGACGAACTGCTCTCGGTAGGTGACGAGCATTTTCAGGCCAAGTGCTGGCGCCGCATGCGCGAACGCCTCTTGGGCGGTGCATCCGGCGTTCTCGTTACGCACGATTGGGAGGCCATCGTGAAGTTGTGCGAAACGGCATACGTGATCGAGAACGGGACATTCTCCTTTGTCGGGCCTAGTGACAAGGCGGTGGTGTCGTATCTCAAGCTGCCGCAACCGCGCGCGTCGGCTGCTCGCTTCGGTTCGTCGCTGCCCGAGGAGTATTCGGTGCGTTCAGGGGAGTCGGTGTCGATCGCGGTCCCCGTCGAGATTTTGGAGCCGGGTGCGGTCAACTGTGCAATTTCCATCGAAATGCTTCGCATCGGGATCGGATGGGAAATCGTGATCATTTCGCCATTTATCCACGTCGGAGATGAACCAGGGTCCTACCGGTTCGCCTTCGACATCGCGGCATTGCCATTGGTGCCGGGGAACTATTCGCTGAATCTCTTTCTCACCCATGCTCAACCCGATGCCGGCGATTGCCGCTCATGGACCTACGGGAACGGCTTGCGCTTGATTGTTGAAGGGGAGGAGGCCGGTGATGCTGCGGTCCGTCTGCCTTTCACCGTGCGGCGGCTGACGGAGGCACACGGGTGAGTCTCTTCGTCGATCTGGATGGGGTGTCCAAGGTATTTCCGGTCAGCAGTTCTGCAACTGGTGACCTTGCGGCGGCGATAAGCAGCAAGGGTGAATCGGAGCGAGGCATCGAGGGCAAGCTTGCTGTCGATGGCGTGACATTGACCTTGAAGGAGGGCGAGCGCCTAGGCATTGTCGGGCGCAATGGTGCGGGTAAGTCGACCCTGCTGCACTTGATCGCCGGCATATCCGAACCAACTTCGGGGCAGATTCGCAGCAACGGGAAAGTCACGTCGATCATGACGCTTGGGGTCGGCCTGCGGGATGACCTCAGTGGCAGAGAGGGTATTTATGTTGATGGTGAGATCCAAGGGAAATCGCGGGCCGAAGTGGATCGAGTTATCGGCCAGATCATCGAGTTTTCCGAGTTGGGGAAATTTATCGATTACCCGGTTCGGACCTACTCGACCGGGATGAAGGCACGCCTCGCATTTGCGATGATCACTTATATCGATCCGGAGATCCTGATCATCGATGAGGCACTTTCGGTAGGCGACGCGGCCTTTTCCGCGAAGGCAACCGCTAGGATTCTGGAAATCTGTGCGAGGGGAAAAATTGTCATCCTCGTTTCGCACTCCATGCAATCCGTGCGCTCCATCTGCAATCGCTGTATCTACCTCAAGGACGGCCGCGTTGTCATGGACGGGACGCCAGAGGCGGTGACCAAAGCATATGTCGATGAGGTGCGAGGTGAGGATGAGGCTGCCCTGATGGTCAAATTTGCGGCCCATGTCGGCAACCGCGCCCTGGTCGCTGGTTATGAAGTCGAGAACCCGATCATGCTTTCCGGAGATGCTCTGGCCCATTCAGTCCGCATCGAGGCCGGAGAGCGGGTAAGGGTCCGGATAGGCGCAAAGTGCGCGGTAGGAGATATGCGAGCGATCTGCCGTGTTGGTATCGTTCGTCTCGACGATCTCATGGTCTTTAAGCAGGATTTCGCACTTTCCGATTATGTCCTTGCCGACGGGGGCTACGGTTTGGAAATCGAGTTTCCCCAATTGCTCTTGGCGCCGGCGATTTATCGTCTGGATGTCGAACTGCGCGAGTTCCCTGAGGCTGATGCGTTCGTCTTTGCCCAGTCTTCGTCGATTTTCGAGGTGTATTCGCTGTCGCCTCCGGCGGGTGGCAAGCCAATGCTCTATTACCCGGTGTCTGGCAAGACGATGCCGGCATGATACTGGAGGAGTAAGTCTTTGTTTGGATTCAATCGGTACGATCTCAGGCTGCTGATCAACCTGTTCAAGATGAATGTTCGAGATCGCTATCTCGGCTCCTCGCTAGGAAGCATTTGGGCGATTACCAACCCCTTGCTTATGCTCTGTCTATTTACCTATGTGTTCGCGTTCGTGTTCAAGATCAGATTGCCAGGTGCTGAGTCAACGCTCGCCTACGTGATTTGGCTGGTCAGCGGCTATGGTCCATGGCTCGCATTCCAGGAATCGATCATGGGCGCAACGACATCGGTGGTGAACGCTTCGGGGATGGTGAAAAACTTGGCATTCAAGACCGAATTGCTACCGATTGCAGGAGCGTTGGTCGGGCTCATCAGTCTTGCGGTGAGTCTCTGCTTTCTTTTTGTTCTGTTGGTTTGGTCCGGAAGTGCGATCACGTGGCACCTCCTGTTGTTGCCGGTGGTGATGGCACTGCAGTTTGCATTTGCGGTGGCGCTGGGAATGTGGCTGTCCGCTATAACCGTGTTCGTTCGTGACGTGGTTCAAATCTTGCCAACCGTGCTGACAGCATTCATGTTCATGACTCCGATTTTCTACCCTTTCGACACCATGCCGGAGTTTGTCCAGAGCGTATCGTTTGCGAACCCCCTCTATCAGATTGCAGAGGGATATCGGGCAATAATTGCGAATCACCTGCCGGATATGATTGGCCTTGCGTATGTCGCTGGCGTTTCCTTAGTTATCTTTTACTTTGGACTACTTGCTTTCCGACGCGCAAAGGGATCCTTCGATTCGGCGATATAGCGATCTGGTTTGTGATAAATATCGCATAGATTTCCATTATTGAATATCTAATGTGGACGCCCAATTAATCTATATTTATTTGACCATAAATTCAATTTGCGATGCATATGAAACAAATTGAGAATTATTTCGACGTGGTTATTTTCCTTACCTGGTCGAACTGGGAAACCGAGCCGCGCAGCAATCGGTACCATTATGCAACTCGTTTTGCCAAACATGTGCCAGTCCTCTTTCTTCAGAACCAACGCACTTCTGAGTCTGGGATTGCAGTTACCGAAAGTGGAATTCCGAACCTAGATATTATAGATGTCGCGTCACCAATTTCGGATTTGCAGGTTTCCGAAATAACGATGCTAGTTCGCCATCGTGGGTTCAAGCAGGCCCTGATCTGGATTTACGATTCGGAAAACTATTGGTCGCTGCTTGATGCGCTACCACGTTATTTTCGAGTTTATCACGCTACCGAGGATTATTTTACTATGAAATTCGAGGTCGGCGAGGGGCACATTGAACTGCGGAAACGACTAAAGCTTCTCTTGAAAGAGATCGACCTTGTCGTCGCCGTGAGTCATCGGGTTCTAGAGAATATCACGGGTTATGGCGAGTATTGCGGGACAACGATCCTTTCAGAGAATGCATGTGATTATGAGTTTTTTGAGCATTTGAAGATGAAGACTGATCTGGCGCCGGTGACCATGCCGCCAGTTGTCATCTATCAAGGGGGGGTTAATAAACGTCTTGACTACGACTTGGTCTATTCGGTTGCTGCTCGAATGTCAGACTTTAAGTTCGTTTTTCTTGGGAATATCGTTGAGTCAGAAGGTGTTGCTCAATTACGAACTCTTGGGAATGTGTCACTCGTGGGCGAGGTGTCTCCTGAAACAGTTGGAAGGGAGATGCTCAAGGCGACTGTGGGAATCGTGCCATTCCTGCAAGATGACCTAATGTTCAACTCGTTCCCATTAAAGATATTTGAGTACATTGCCTGTGGTTTGCCAATAGTTTCGATCCCAATTTGCGCGCTAGAGAAATACAAGAATATTGAAGGTGTTATTCGTTTTGGCTCGAGTGTTGAAGATTTCGAATCTGAGATTCGATCGCTTGCCGAAGTTCGGGAAGATTCGGATTGTCTCGCACGTAGGGAGCAGCTAGCCAAGTCTAATTCTTATAATATTCGATTCCAGTCCGTGCAGGCTGCGGTCGTCGCAGGTGTTGAATCCAAGCGACTCAATCAGGATCTGCTTAACGTTGCGCTCTTGTTTGACCCGTGCTCGGTTAATGTCGGTACTGTCAAAGAGCATTTAGAGGCTTTCCAACGATATTCCAAGAATTCGTACACCTTTCTTCCGGCTACAAATCTATGTGGGCAGGAGACTCCGGTTCAAGGGGTGGGTCCGATTGAATTGTCCGTCTTTGATATTCTTGTTTTACATTACAGTGTTCGTCTCTCACGTAGTCACCATCTCTTGGAGAATTTCGCGGGCTCTGTCGAGCGTTTCAATGGACTGAAGGTGCTCTTCATACAGGACGAGCATGAATCTGTAGAATGCGCCAGGGAGTGGATCGATCGTCTGCGATTCGATATGGTCTACACTTGTGTTCCAATTGACCAACGGGAAAAAATCTATCCATCTTTTCGCTATCCAGCCACCGAATTTCTTCCTACGTTGACCGGTTATATCCCGGAATCGGGGGATATGGATCGCTTCGTCGTTCCTCTGGAAGCGCGGCAGAAAGCGATCGTCTACCGTGGGCGAGAATTGCCCCCTTTTAATGGAAAACTTGGGCATGAGGAATTAGTCATCGGTGTGGAATTTGCAAAACGTGCGAACGAAATTGGCCTGCCAGTCGATATCGCATGTGACGAGAGGTCGCTTTTCCATGGTGAGGACCGGTATCGATTTCTGGCGTCGGGTCGGGCTACCTTGGGTACGGAGATCGGTCCTAATGTGTTCGATTTTGATAGCTCACTCGCACTTGGAATACATCGGCTGAAGAAACAACATCCGGGTTTGGCATATGAGGAAGTGTGGGACCGGATCCTGAAAGCGCATGACGGTGACGTGCGCATGAACCAGATTGTTCCACAGATTTTCGAGGCGATCCGTTTGCGAACGGCGCTGGTTCTTTTTGATGGGGAGTATTTTGGTGTGGTGAAGCCGGATGTTCATTTCATACCGCTTAGAAAGGATTTTTCTAATTTTGACGAGGTTGTCGCGAAGATAATGGATGACAAGTTGATTCGGGAGATGACCCAACGGGCTTATCACGATGTTATCGTCTCCGGTCAATATTCGTATCAGCAGTTTGTAAAGGGCGTTGACCGAGACTTGGGGGTGCGATGCCTGCGCCGGCAAAAGCGGCCATTGATGTACGGGGCGGTCTATATCGCGGGGGAGGATGGGGTATTTCGTCAGTGTTTGCCCGCGATACCGCTAGGGCTCCCCTGTGCAGAGAACGTCTTGAGTAGCCGCGCGCCGCTTCAGAGAATACAAGAAAAATATGCCAAAGCGACCAGCTCTGGTGATGCTCAATGCGCGGATTCATCTACCATCGTCGAGCAACCGGCTACGGCGCTATCTCAACCGGCCACGGCGCTATCTCAACCGGCGGCGATGCCCTCTCCTATGTTAAAGCGCCTATTGGTTCGTTATGGCATTCCGGTAGCGAGAAGGCTGCACGACGTTGCCTCTCGGCAGCAACACGTCGAACGGGGGGCAAGGTGGCTATACAAGAGTCTGCCGGAGCGGGTTCGGGCAAAGGTCAGGAAAGGGATCAAGGGTGGGTGATGTGGGAGGTACTTTACTGAACAATCAATGCGTGTTCCAGCGGTTTGCTGCGCGTCGACCGGAGAGGGTTCTGCTCATTGGATACTTCGATCCGAAAGGAATTTCGACGGTTCCGGAAACCTTGGCGGCAATTCAGTGGAATTCGTCGTTCGCCGTGACCTGCCTGAACCTTTTCAATCATCGCCACGATAGCGGCAACCTCAAGCTGAACCCGGAAGTCGATCTGGACGCTTTCGCCGTACTGATGGTTCACAACTCCGTTGCCTACAACCCGGCGAATGTCATATCGCTGGATGCGCTCACGGCGAGGAAATTCGCCGACTTTCCCGGGGTGAAAGTGCTCTTCAAGCAAGATGAGAACCATCGCTTCCGCGAGACAGCGTCAGTGATCGGTCAGATGCGGTTTGATCTTGTTTTGACCTGCCTTCCAACGAGCGAAAGGGAAAAAATTTACCCCCGCGACGTTGTAGGTGCCGATGTCCGTTTCGAGCAGATGTTGACCGGTTATGTGACCCCCGCACTGCGTAGCCAGTTTTTCCAAGGTGAGGACACAGGGGCTCGAAGTATTGATATCGGTTATCGAGGTTCGTTGCAGCCATTGGAGTTTGGACGGCTTTGTTACGAAAAGCGTCAAATTGGGGATGAAGTTGTCCGCCGTGTGAGCGACAAAGACTTCAAACTCGATATTTCCAGTCGTTGGGAAGACCGTTTCGGTGGCGATGCCTGGTTTTCTTTTTTGTCGAGTTGCAAGTGCATTCTTGGCGTCGAATCCGGAGCCAGCATTTTCGACCTTTCTGGCGATCTCGAAAGGCGTATACAAGCTTTTGTCGAAGCGAATGGGCCGGTTAGTGAGGATGTTGCCTATTGCGAAAGTTTTCTCGATGCCCTTGCAGACCTGGAAGGAAATGTAGCCTATAACCAAATCTCACCTCGACATTTCGAAGCCGCTGCGTGCGGTGCGCTTCAGATCATGTATCCAGGAGAGTATTCAGGTATTTTCTTGCCGGGGCGACACTATGTTGCGCTTGAGCGGGACTTTTCGAACCTTGAGCAGGCACTCGAGGTTGCGATGGATCCTGTGCTTCGCAGCGAGATGGTGAAGCGGACCTTCGATGAAGTCATACTGAACCAGGAATACTGGATCGAAACATTTGTGCGGCGCCTCGATGATGCAGTTTTCGAACTGCTGGAAACCAAGGGGCGGCTCAGGAAGGCGAATGTACTGGTTGCCAACCACGCCTGTCATGGCCTGCTTCTTGCGCCGCACCGGGCGCACCTCGACCCCCGTTTGCGTTGGTTTGTTGACGGGGTTCCCAGCGGTATGACGCTGGCGCTCATGGGGTTGGAACTAGGGGGTGCTGATGGCGCCTCGCCACTCGCGGGTTTGCCGGGATTTCTGGGCGATCAACGTGTCCTGAGCGCTGACAGGCCATGGCTGTCCTTGATGTCGTCGATGGTTGGGACAGATCCAGCGGGTAATGCAGCCTTGCGGGAGTTGCTCGAACTCGAGTGCCTCCTCGCGGTGCCCGATCTTGAACTTTGCGAGCGGTTCGGAATATCGACTTCGAGCAGGCGCTTGTTCGACATTCGTTGGTCTATGCGCTACCTGCTGGATGTGACCCGGAGCTTGGTTATGCCAGCACTGGGAGTTCGCGGCTTACGTTTCGTCGTCGCGGCAGATTTGCCGACCTTGCCAGCCGCATTGATCCTGAAAGCAGTGCTGGGTTTGAAAGTTGTATTCGATGCTCACGAATATTGGGCCGAGAACGATGCTCGTTCCGAGCCGTTTGAAATTGCTTTTTGGGAAGCCATTGAGCGGCGTCTGGTTCCGTATGCCGACCGCTGCCAGGTTGTTTCTCCGGGCTTGGCGCAACTGTTGGAGAGAAAAACTGGCTGTAAGTTCGAGACGGTGCCGAACTGCACTCCGGTGCAATCTCCTTACGGTTGGGAAAGGTCGGGTTTGTTGGCCGGTGCGCCTAGCGATTCGGTTTCCGCCAACAAAGTCAGATTCTTGTTTCAAGGGTTGCTTACACCGGGCCGTGGGCTGGAAGACTTGTTGAAAGCCTGGAGGTCTGTTCCCGAGAGCGCGCAACTTGTCCTCCGCGGACCTGAAGGAGAATTCAAGGATGCCTTACGCGAGATGCTCCAGGATCTCGGGTTGTCCGACCACGCTGTCGTTTTTCTGCCGGCGATAGGGGAGGATGAATTGGTTGAAGGTGCGGCAGGTTTCGACGTGGGCCTCGTTCCCTATCCTCCGCTCAATAATAACAATGCCAATTGCTGCCCGAACAAGTTGTCGCAGTATATGGCTGCTGGCTTGGCAGTCTTGGCTAACAAAACCCATTTTGTTCGGGAAATCGTATCCGATGCTCAATGTGGGTTGGTTGTCGACTTTGGTCGCCCCGACCAATTGGTAGAGGCGGTTACCCGCCTTGCAACCAATCATCATGAACGCGCAGCGATGGCGAGTAATGCGAGACGCTACTTCGATGGTAGGTTCAATTGGGGTTCTGTTAGCGAGACGATGTATCGCGAGATGTTGGATATGTGTCCGGCGGGTGAGCCTGAGGCTCTTGTTGCTTGGCCACAAGGGCGATATTCGGTCTACCAGAGCGAATTCGTTGAAGAAATTAGTTCTGTTCAAATCAGCACCGCCGCTTCATCCGAAAGCATTCTCGAAGTAGCCGAGAGTCCTGCTGAGAGCAGCACTGTCTCTTCAACAGAAAGCGTTTCCAAAGCACCCGAGAGGAATGGCTTGACTCGCATGTTTTGGTTGGTCTTGCCGGAAAGTTTGCGGAGGAGGCTAAGGCCTGTGGTCCACACAATTTTGCGGAAAGGTGTCCGTTGATATGTGTGGGTTTGTCGGAGTCATATCGCCAGCGCTTCCTGTTCGTGACGATCTGCTGTCCGCGATGCGTGACCGTCTGATTCATCGAGGGCCGGACAATGGCGCCAACTGGGTTCGGCCCGGAAAGCGGATTGCACTGGCACATAGGCGGCTATCCATTATTGATACGACCCATGCCGCAGACCAACCAATGCTGTCGGATGACGGGCTTTGTTGCATAGCGTTCAATGGCGAAATTTACAACTATGTCGAGCTCCGGGCGGAATTGACCGGTTTGGGACATTCATTCAAGACTCGTAGCGATACCGAAGTGCTGCTTTGCGCACTTCGGGAGTGGGGTGTGTCTGCATTGCTCCGGTTGAACGGAATGTTTGCCTTCGCTCTTTGGGACGAGAACTCACGGCGTCTATTGGTAGCGAGGGATCGGTTCGGGGAGAAACCCTTGTTTGTTGGCCGTGGTCAGTTGAATACGGTGGTCTTTGCCTCCGAGATGAAGGCAATCCTCGCGCACCCACTGGTTTCGTGTGCGATCGATGACAACGCGATGAATCGCTTCGGTGGTGGAGCCTGGTACGAGGATGACGGTTTGACGTTCTTCAAGGACATTGAGCGCTTTCCTCCTGCACACGCCGCATGGTTTCGCGAGGATGGTTCGGAAGAGCGGCGCTGGCGCTATTGGACGCCGGACTACACGGCAGTAAACCGCGATCTCGGGCCACGCCAGGCCGTCGAGAAATTCGCAGAGTTGATGCAACGGAGTGTCCAGTTGCGTCTGCGGGCGGATGTTCCCGTCGGATCCAGTCTTTCCGGAGGATTGGATTCCTCGGTCATTGTGGGCTGTCTGGCGCAACAACGTGGGCAGTCGAGTTTCACCCAGAACACGTTCTCTGCAGTCTTTCCCAATGATCCGACGATGTCGGAGGACAAGGAGGTCGATGCGGTTGTGGGGCATACCGGGGTGAATTCTTATCGAGTGATGCCGGAACCAGGCCGTTTGATGGAGGAATCTCAAGTCTTACACTGGCATCAGGAGGAGCCATTTCTTTCCGCGTCGATATACCTGCAATGGTGTGTTGCTCGATTGGCACGGCAACATGGTACAACCGTACTGATGGATGGGCAGGGCGCGGACGAGCTGTTGGCGGGGTATCAGTTCTATTTTCGCCAGCGACAACTGGATCTTCTTGACCAGGGACGCACAGGATTGGCGATGCGGGAGTCGGAGAAGTTCAACCGGCGCCTGCAATCGGCAAGTACGAAGTACGCCGGGGCTCAGCGGCGGTTCAATGCGGCAGTGGCATACTCAGTCGAAGAATTGAGAGAGATCGGCAAGCCGTCAAGGGACGTTTTCCATTACCCCTATTCGGTCGGTGTTGCGCCGGCATTGCCTGGCAGCCGTTTGCGCCGAACCATTTCTGAAGCATTGCTTTACAACTGTCTGCCCATGCTGCTGCGTTATGCTGACCGGAATTCGATGGCATTTTCCCGCGAGGCACGGCTACCGTTTCTTGACTATGACCTGGTCGATTTCTGCATTAGTTTGCCGGACGACTTCTATGTGAGGAATGGTTGGCAGAAATGGATTCTTCGAATGGCCGCGGGGAATTTGATTCCGGATTCGATCCGCTGGCGTGCCGACAAGGTCGGATATGCGGCTCCGCTCGATTATTGGCTGCGTGGATCATTGTTGGAGTGGGGGCGGGACCGGGCGTTCGACTCGGCGTTGGCGAGCGTTCCCGGGTACGAGTTGGCGGACGTCGAAGCACTCTGGCGCAGCCATCAAAGTGGGGAAGCGAACAATTCCTGGGCGTTGTGGAAATGGATCAGCCTCTCGGAGTGGCTGGCGATCCACCGTGCCGGAACTTGGCGGGGAGGCTGTCTCCGTACGCCCGATTGTCACTGAAGTTTATTGAGGGGACGGGAGTCATGTGTGGGATTTTCGGGTTTGTTTCGGCTGCGGGGCGTAGTAAAGAAGACTCGTTCGCGGCCCTGGGTGCCGGAATGGAGCGGATCCGGCATCGTGGTCCTGATGGCTCCGGAAGTTGGGTGAGCGCGGACGGCAGGGTGGCGCTTGGGCATGTTCGTCTGGCGATCATCGACGTCGAAACTGGTGCTCAGCCGATGTCGAGCGAGGATGGTCGCTACACCATCGTCTTCAACGGCGAGGTCTACAATTACATCGAGTTGCGCGCGGAACTCGGCGGAGAGGGATTCCGGACTCATTCCGATACCGAGGTGGTCCTCAGGGCGTTTCAGGAATGGGGCGAAGCGTGTCTGGACCGTTTGCGCGGCATGTTCGCAATCGCAATCTGGGACGCCAAGGAGCAACAGCTGTTTCTCGCGCGCGACCGTTTTGGCATCAAGCCGCTCTATTGGGCCAACACGCCGGAAGGGTTCTATTTCGCTTCGGAGATGAAAGCGCTCCTGCCGTTTCTGACGGAGCGTTCGGTCAGTGCGGATGCGCTTGCCGATTATTTCACCTTTCAGTTTTGCCTTGGCAACAAGACGCTGATGTCGGGCGTTTGGCAGATGCCGGCCGCGCACTACGCCGTGGTGGCGCCGGGGCAAACGCCTTCTCCCCGGAAATACTGGGAGGTCCATTACGACATCGACTACGACCACACTGAACGATGGTTTGCGCAGCGGTTGCGCGACTTGCTGGAGGATTCGGTACGGTTTCATTTGCGCGCCGATGTGGAGGTGGGCGGTTATGTGAGTGGCGGCGTGGATTCGAGCTTGCTGGCGGCGATGGCCCGGGACATTCGCCCGGAGGGGCCGTTCAAGGCGTTCAACGGGCGTTTTACCGATGGCCCGGATTTCGATGAGTCGCACTATGCTCGGGCCCTGACTGACGAGAACGGCATGGAACTGCATGTCGCGGACATCGGCGAGGAAGATTTCGTCGACCATATCGCCAAGGTGATCTGGCATCTTGACCAACCGACCGCCGGTCCGGGGTCTTTCCCTCAGTACATGGTTTCGAAGCGCGTGGGAGAGAATATCAAGGTGGTTCTGGGCGGGCAGGGCGGCGACGAGATTTTCGGCGGCTATGCCCGCTACCTGGTGGCTTATTTCGAGCAATGCATCAAGGGCGCGATCGAGGGGTCGCTGCACAGCGGCAATTTCCTCGTTACCTACGAGTCGATTATTCCGAATCTCGCAACGTTGCGCCAGTACAAGCCGATGCTCCGGGAGTTCTGGGCGAGCGGTCTGTTCGGCGAGCGTGACGAACGGTACTGGCGCCTAGTTAACCGGGCCAATACGTTCGGCGGAATCCTCGCACCGGAGGCGATGGATCAGCGCGGGACGTTCGAGGAGTTCAAGGGCATTTTCTGGGGCAGCAACGTCGGCAAGGAGTCGTATTTCGACTCGATGACGCATTTCGACTTCAAGACTCTGCTGCCGGCGCTGCTGCAGGTCGAAGACCGGATGTCGATGGCGCATGGCGTCGAGGCGCGCGTGCCGTTCCTCGATCATCCTCTGGTCGAGTTTGCCGCGACGATACCCGCGGACATCAAGTTCAAGAACGGGGAACTCAAGCGCCTGCTGCGGATGGTGTTTTCGGACCGCTTGCCGCAGGCTATCCGCGAGCGCAAGGACAAGATGGGCTTCCCGGTGCCGCTCAACCTGTGGCTCAAGCGCGGCGGGCGCGCGCGGGACCTGATTGGTGATCTGCTGGGATCGGAGCGGGCTCGTTCGCGCTCGTACCTGCGCGAGGGCATGTCGATTGACAGCGTGCTCGACTCACAGAGTGTGTATGGCCGAAACCTTTGGGCGCTGCTTGGGCTGGAGTTGTGGCACCGGCAGTTTGTCGATGGTGACGCGGGATGAGGAGGCTCGGCATACTCGTTCTTCACGCTCTGGGAGATCCAGCCGCAGCCCCCGCATTCCTGGTGAATCATGTAGCTGCGCTACGCACTCATTGCCCGGAGCACGATTATGTCTTTCACGATGTGATCTCTGAGCCGGCAACACATCTGGCAGGAATCGATTTCGACGCCGTGGTGCTGGATGTCACTCTCCTTCAGGCGCGTTGGGCTGAAGACAGACGGCTGGAGAGAATCAAGGAAGAGTACCGATTCATAAGGGATCTGTCTGCCGTCAAGGTCGCGCTTCCGCAGGATGAGTACGACTGCAACGAGATTCTGGATGACTGGCTGTGCGAGTGGAATGTCGATCTCGTCTATTCGGTCATCGATGGCAATTGGGATGTTCTGTATCCGAAGTATTCCAAGGTTGGCACCATACGCCTTGCGTACACCGGGTATATCGACGAAGCGCTGTTGCGTTTCCGGCCGGCTCCGTGGGAAGACAGGCCGATCGACATTGGCTACCGTGCGCGCAAGCTGCCTCCCTATTTCGGCTCGCTGGGCGAGAACAAGTGGCGGATCGGCCTCGATGTCAAGCGCCTTGCCGACCGTGCCGGACTTGTTACCGACATCGTCGTCGGCGATGGCGGAGCGTTGCTCGGGGATTCCTGGCTGAGGTTCATCAATGAGTGCCGCTTCTCCCTCGGGGCGAATAGCGGAAGCAGTCTGCTCGATCCGGTCGGTGACATCCAGCGGTCGGTCCGGGCCTACCTTGCCGCGTACCCGAAAGCATCCTTTGAGGAAGTGGAACGGAAGTTTTTTCCGGGGTTGGACGGGATTCACGAGTTCACTGCCATATCGCCCCGGGTGCTCGAGGCGGGCATGCTGGAGAGCTGCCAGATTCTCGTTGAAGGCAGCTACAGCGGCATCCTGAAGCCATGGGTTCATTACATACCCATTAAGCCGGATGCGTCTGATTTCGATACGGTGCTCAGGGCGATGCGCGATCGTGCGCTGTGTTCCGAACTGGTGGCGAACTGCAAGGCAACCTTGCTCGACTTCAAGGGCTTGAGATACGAATCGTACGCGCGATCGATCGTTGATGCGATTCTCGAGATGGCTGGGCGGCATCCGAAGCTGTCAGATTCGACAGGCGATTCTGACCAGAGGATCAAGAAACCCGTTGAGTTGAATGCGCCGGGCAAGCCGAACGTCCTGCTCCTTGTGGCGCACGAACCGGAACGGGATCCGCGGTTGGCGTGGATTGCGCGGAGCGCTTCGGCGACGTGCGTGGTTCATCAGCTCGGGGTGAGCCGGGTTCCCGACGCTCCGCCGTCAGAGCGGGGAACAAAGGATGAAGGTTACGTCTGGGCTATCCCGCGGCGAGGGCGTATTGACGATCTCGGCGTGCTCAAGGAACTGGTTTCCGGTACCCAACAACCTGGCTCGTACCTGGAAGTGGCATCCCTGATTTCGCTCAGGTTGCTGGATGACCGCCATCTGCAGGGAATCTTGGCATGTGGCGATTCGCCGCGCTTGAGCAACTTCAGGTGGAACGTTTCCTACGTTCTCGACATCGCCTATACCCTCGTCCACTTCGGGAACAATCTCACTGGAATCGACGCGATCATTGCGACGGATCTCGATACGCTGCTTGCCGGTGTGTTGCTCAAGGAGCGTTTCGGTGTGCCATTGATCTACGATGCGCATGAGTTCTGGCCCGCCGCTGACGTGGATCAAGCGGATTTCGAAGAGCGCTTCTGGACTTCGCTCGAGGGGAGGCTGGTCGCGTACTGCGACTATGTACAGACGGTCACTCCGGGGTTGGCTGCCCACATGTCCCGCCTGTACGGGATCCCATTCTTCAGCACCCCGAACGCCGAGCCGCTGTCGTCCCGCCCCCAGGGTCTTCCGGAAAAGAGCAAGCCGGAGAACGAGTCCGCCTGCCGCTTCCTCTTCCAGGGCGGCTTTGCTCCTGCGAGGGGAATCGACATCCTGATCAAGACATGGCCGAGAACCCATCCCAATGCGATCCTGGTGCTTCGCGGACCTGACAACGAGTATCGGCGCGAAATGATTCGCCTGGCGAAATCCCTCGGGCTTTTCGGCAATCGAGTCGTTTTCGCCCCGTCAGTCAGCGAATCGGAACTTGTCATGGCGGCGGTTGACTTCGATGTGGGGCTCATTCCCTATACGCCGACGGGCCTGAACTACGCAAACTGTTGTCCGAACAAGCTTTCGCAGTACATGGCGGCGGGGTTGCCGATTCTGGCTTGTCGAACGAGTTTCGTCGAGCAGGTGGTCGAAAATGCCGGTGCGGGCGCGGTGGTCGATTTTGCGGATACCGATTGCCTCGTGCAAGCAGTGAATCGATTTGTCTGCGACGTTGATTTCAGGCTGCGCAGCGGGCGGAACTCGGTGGATTGTTTCTTGAACAGCTTTCATTGGGAGATTCTGAGCCGACCATTCATTGCGCGGATTTCAGTGCTGGCCAAGCTGTCTCACCGGCGGAAGAAGAAGGATTTTGCCTTGGTGGACCGGGCTCCGCTGTTTTCAGACGTGGATGTGCCGGTTTCACTTCCCCACGAATTGCCGTCGGGCAAGCTGCGCAGAATCTGGCGACGGCTTCCCGCGAGTGTTCGGTTCCGGTTTGGGCCGAACGTCCGTCGCCTGGTGGAGCGTTTGCGCTTGGCTCTGCGGTGAATTTGGCATGTGCGGAATATTTGGCGCGATCTGGCGGAGGGTGCCGCCAAATTCGGGGGAACTCGTGGCGCGGGCATCGCACGCGCTCCGCTACCGCGGTCCGGACGATGCGGGCGCGGAAACTTTCCGGGAGTCGGGAGCGGAAGTCGTGCTCGGGCATACCAGGCTGTCGATCATCGATTTGTCGTCGGGCGGCCACCAGCCGATGTTTTCCGCGGATCGGGGTTTCTGCATTGTCTTCAACGGAGAGATCTACAATTACCGCGAGTTGCGTGAGGAGCTGGCTGGGCTTGGTCATGTGTTTCGCACCAATTCGGATACCGAGGTCCTGCTGGCGGCGTGGGCGCAGTGGGGGAAGGCTTGTCTCGTCCGCTTGGTGGGAATGTTCGCCTTCGCCGTATTGGATCGCTTGGCGGGCGAGCTGACCTGCGCCAGGGATGCGTTCGGAATTAAGCCGTTCTTTTATCACAGCGATCCAGGGAGCTTTTCCTTTGCGTCGGAGGTGTCCGCCATCAAGGCGCTGAGAGGCGGCGAAGCGGAACTGGACTGGCAGCGCGCCTACGACTACCTTGTTCATGGTGACTATGACAGCGGCGAGAGGACATTCTTCCGCCACGTCCGTCATCTGCTGCCGGGGCACTTGGTCCGTGTCGACCTGACGACCTGCCAGGTTTCTCGTCCTGAGGCGTGGTGGGCTCCGGGGATCGCGGAGTGTCAACCGATTACGTTCGCCGATGCCGTGGAGCAGGTCCGCAAGACGTTTCTGGACAGCATTCGTCTCCATTTGCGCAGCGACGTGGCCCTTGGGGCGGCGCTTTCCGGAGGCATCGACTCTTCTGCGGTCGTATGTGCGATCCGCCATCTGGAGCCGAACTTGCCGATCAGCACTTTCAGCTTCATCGCGGCGGGTAGTGAGGTTTCCGAGGAATCGTGGGTCGACCGGATCAATCGGCATGTTGGAGCCACAGGCCACAAGGTGACGGTCAAGCCCGACGAGTTGTGTCGTGACCTCGACGACATGATCGTTGCTCAAGGAGAGCCCTTCGGGAGCACGAGCATCTACGCCCAGTACAGGGTATTCCGTCTGGCGAAGGAGCACGGGGTGACGGTAACCCTGGATGGTCAGGGGGCGGATGAGATGCTGGCTGGCTACAACGGATACCCCGGGCAGCGAATTGGAAGTCTGCTTGATCAAGGGCGCTTCGTGGAAGCCATTCGTTTCCTCGATTCATGGGCGGGGTGGCCGGGACGAAGCAAACTGGTAGGGCTCAAGCGCGCTGCGGCCGAGATGATGCCGGGAAAGCTGTACGATGTGGTGCGGCGCTGGAGCGGGATGCCGGATTCGCCGGAATGGATCAGAGTGGGGCCGCTCCGGGAATGCGGGGTCCGCCTGCGTTTTCCGCGGGTCCGTTTTGCCGGAAATTCCCGGGGGCGTCGAGTCATTGCCGAGTTGGCGGTTTCGCTCACGGAGCGGGGCCTTCCAGCCTTGCTGCGCCACGGCGACAGGAACTCGATGCGTTTCTCGGTCGAGAGCAGGGTCCCGTTTCTGACGCTGGAGTTGGTCGAGCTGCTGTTGTCGCTTCCGGAGGAGTTCCTCATCTCTCGTGAAGGGCAAACCAAGCATGTCTTCAGGGCGGCAATGCGCGGCATAGTCCCCGATGAAATCCTCGATCGCCGCGACAAGATCGGCTTTGAAACGCCGGAGAAGGAGTGGCTGCTGGGAATGGCGGAAACCATTCGTGGCTGGCTGCGCGTCGACCTGCGGTTGCCATTCTTCGTTCAAGCCGAGGTTCTCAAGGAGTTCGATCTGATTGTGGCGGGCAAGAAGCCGTTTTCCTGGCAAGTCTGGCGCTGGATCAACTTTTCGCGGTGGCACCGCCACTTCCTGGCCTGATGCAAGAGACCCGGAGGAACATGAAAAGGGTATTCATCCTGTCTTTCTCGGCGATCCGCAGCGACCCGAGAGTAATGCGTCAAATCAGGCTTCTGGAAATGACATACCGCGTTACGGTATCCGGCTTCGGACCAAGACCGGATGCCGACATCGAGTTCGTCGAGATAGCAAAGCCGCGGGTCGGTTTCCCGCAAAAGGCGATGTGGGCATTCAAGCTGTTTTCCGGACTCTTCGATAGCTACTACTGGAACCTTCCGCAGGTGCGGAATGGGTTCACGGCAATTCAGGGCCGGAGCTTCGACCTGCTGATCGCCAACGACATTGCCGCACTTCCGCTTGCGCTTCGATTGGCCGGAACTGCGCCGGTTCTGGTCGATGCTCACGAATACTCTCCCCGCGAGTTCGATGACAAGTGGCTGTGGAGGCTGCTCTTTGCTCCATATCACGAAGCGCTGTGCTCACGCTATCTGCCTCAGGCGGCTGCCATGACGACCGTCTGCCAAGGGATTGCCGACGAATACGCGAAGGAATACGGTGTGACCGCGAGCGTGGTTTTCAATGCACCCGTTGAGCAAGGGCTTGCGCCGTCTCCAGGTCTGCCGGGAAGGATTCGCCTGATTCATCACGGCTCGGCCATCCGGTCTCGACATCTTGGGGTGATGGTCGAGACGATGCGTCACCTGGGGGAGAGATTTACGCTGGATTTCATGTTGGTCGAAACCGATCCCGTCTACATGGCGGAACTGCGCGAAATGGCACGGGAAGACCGGAGGGTGCGCTTTGTCGAACCGGTCGCGATGCCGGAAATATGCCGCCACCTGAACCGGTATGATGTGGGCATCTATCTCTTGCCGCCGGTCAATTTCAACCACGAGCATGCCTTGCCGAACAAGTTCTTCGAGTTCATTCAGGCGCGCCTTGCGGTTGCCATCGGCCCTTCCGCCGAGATGGCGCGCATCGTCGAGGAGTATTCGCTGGGGGTGGTCGCCGATTCCTTCAGACCCGAGGCCCTGGCTGCCGCGCTCGATCAACTGACGGATGAGTCCATCCGTGGTTACAAGCTGGCCGCCGATCGCGCTGCCCGTGAGTTGAACTATGAGGCCGCGGGGCGGGTGTTGCTGCATGAGATCGAACGGCTTGTCTGACTCGTCGGCGCCACGCAGGGTGCTGATCATCTGTCAGTATTTCGTCCCCTATGCGGCCTCCGTGGGCGGTGTTGCGCGCGTTGTGCATCTGGCGCGCTACCTGAAGGATCAGGGCTGCGAGGTGAGCGTTCTGACCTCCGACGGCGCGGATTTCGGAGACCTTGGCCTGGGAGACCTTCTCACCGGGCTGGGTGTCACCTATCTGCGCGATCCATTGAAAAGATCGGTCCAGAACAGCCTGATGAGGATCGGACATCACCCTGCCGGTTCGGCCAGTGTCTGGCTGTCCCGGCTACGGGTCGTCAAGCGTATTGTAAGTTCCCTGGTGATCCCGGACCTTGGTCTCTTCATGGTGCCGAAGTACTATCGCGCCGCTGCCGCGCTGATTGAATCACGGGGCATTGACACCTTGATTGTTTCAACGCCGCCCCATAGCATGCAGTTGGCAGGCGGACTCCTGAAGAGAAAATTTGACGATCGAATTGATCTGGTCGTTGATTATCGGGATAGCTGGAACGGAAGCACGATATTCTCGCCCAAGGGTGCATTGACTTCGATGATTTCCCGCAAGCTCGAACGCTTCAGTCTCAAGAGGGCTGATCTCGTCACTTTCGCTTCGCAACCGATGCTCGCGAAGCTGAATCGCCTGTTTCCGGACCTGCGTCTCGAAAGCAAGGGCCTGCTGATGATGAACGGATATGCCGGCGCGCCCTGTCCGATGGGCGAGACGAGTGACTGCGCGGACTTGCGCATTGGCTATTTCGGCATGGCCGACGACGACGAGAAGGGATACCGGAACGTTGAGCCGCTGCTGCGCGCAATCGCCGGAGCGATGAAGTCCGGAATCACCATCCGCCTGTGCTTCTATGGCTCGCTGCGCCTGTCTCGCATTGAAATCAGGGACTTTCCTTTTGTTGAAGTGAATGCTTCCGTGGCGCATGACGACGTGTTCAACGTCATGCAGGGAATGCACTATCTTCTGATTCTGCATACGGATCCGGCCAGCAGCGACGAAGTGATCACCGGAAAGTTTTTTGACTATGTCAAGGCCAGGCGCCCTGTCTTGTGCTTCTCGCCGGAGAATACCGAGGCGGCTCGACTGGTGAAGCGTTGGCAGGTCGGCGAATGGCTGGACTCCGAGGCGCCCGAGCGTGCCTCGCAAGCGCTTTCCTCGCTCCGGCCACGTGACTATCCCGCTTTGCTCGATGATGATCTGGTCTCGTCGTTCGCTCGCGACGGGCAGTACAGGAAGTTCTACGAGAAGCTTAGCGGGGCGGCATGACGGCATTGGCGTTATCCCCGTGCATCATCCGCGGTATCCGTGCGTTCCGTTCGTTGTTTGAATCGGTTGGGGGTGCCTGAATGATAGCGGTTTCCATCGTCAGCCATGGGCACGGCGAAATGGTGGGGGGGCTTGTCGGACAACTCCTGGCGTTCCCGGAGGTCGCCCAGATCATTCTGACCCTGAATGTTCCGGAATCGGTGGCATTGCCCGACGACGCCCGGGTGACGGTCATCGACAACGCGGCGCCAAAGGGTTTCGGCGCCAATCACAATGCGGCGTTTGCAACCTGCACCCAGATGTTCTTCTGCCCGTTGAATCCGGATATCGAATTCGACGGTAATCCGTTTCCCGTCCTGTCCGCCGCACTCGGTGACAAACGCGTGGCGCTCGTGGCGCCGGTGGTAAGATCTCCCGACGGAAAGATCGAGGACAGCATGCGGCGCTTCCCCACGCCAGGCTCGTTGCTCGTGAAGGCACTCGGGGGAAACGACGGCCGCTATGTCGTCCGGGAAGGCCAGCCGGAATTCGCTCCGGAATGGGTGGCGGGAATGTTCATGCTTTTTCGCAGCCGCGATTTTCAGGATCTGGGTGGTTTCGATGAGCGCTTCTTCCTTTACTACGAAGACGTCGACATATGCGTCCGGGCGTGGCGGAAGGGGATGAGAATACTGGCGTGCCCGCAAGCGAGCGTGATTCACGATGCGCGGCGCGACAGTCGCCGTAGCTTGCGCCATCTGCGCTGGCATCTGGGTAGCATGGCGCGCTTCCTTTGGAAGCACCGCGGGCGGCTGCCCAAGATTGTGGACGACAGGCGGTGATTCTGGTTACCGGTGCAACCGGGTTTGTCGGCAGACACCTGATCGATGAACTGGGGGCAAAGGGAACGGATTTCCGCTGCCTTTCACGTAAACCGATGCCATGCCGTGATTCGTTGGTCGTCGATTTGGCCGACAAATCGGCGTTGACCGCGGCATGCTCGGGTATCGACGCCATTTTTCACTGTGCGGGCCATGCCCATGCCTTTGCGTCACTCTCCGGGAGCGATGCAGCATTGCATTGGCAGGTGAATTTCGCGGGTACGCGCAATCTGGTCGAGGCAGCCGGCGCAGCGGGCGTCAAGCGCTTTGTGTTCCTCTCGAGCGTCAAGGCGATGGCTGAACCGGGTGAGTGCTGCGCCGATGAGGATTTCCCCGGGCGGCCAGCGACTGCTTATGGGCAAGCCAAGCGGGCGGCCGAGGAAGTGGTGGTCGACGCCGGCAGACGCTACGGTATGCACGTGGTCAACCTGCGCCTGGCGATGGTCTATGGGTCCGGAGGCCGCGGGAACCTGGAGCGCATGGGGCGTCTGGTCGAGCGCGGCCTGTTTCCGCCCCTGCCAGAAACGGGTAACCGCCGTTCCCTGGTGCACGTCGATGATGTCGTGGCGGTCATGCGGCTGGTTGCCGACGATGACCGTGCCAATGGGAAAGCGTACGTTGTAGCATCGTCCGAAGCCCCGTCGGGGCGCGAGCTGTTCGATGCGCTGCGTTCGACTCTGGGGATGCGGCGATGCTCATGGGCCGTGCCGGGATGGATGCTGCGCACCGTGGCGATTGGGGCAGACCGACTGGAGGCTATCGTGAAGAGGCGGATGCCGTTCGACAGTGAAGTGCTCGATCGCCTGTTGGGTTCGGCCTGGTATTCCCCGGCGCGGATCGAACGGGATCTGGGCTGGCGGGCGCGGGTATCGCTCGCCGACGGGCTTGCGGAGATGCTGGGGAAATGAAACGGCTTTTTGACCTTTTCCTGGTGTTGACCGCAGGCGTGATCCTGATCCTGCCCATCATGGCCGTAGCGGCCGCGGTGAGGCTGACTTCCCCGGGTCCGGCGCTCTACTGGTCCGACCGCGTGGGCCGCTACAACCGGATCTTCCGGATGCCCAAGTTTCGCAGCATGCGCATCGGCACGCCGGCGGTGGCGACCCACCTGCTGCGGGACCCCGATGCCTGGCTGACCCCGATCGGGGCTTTTCTGCGCAAGACCAGTCTCGACGAACTTCCGCAACTTTGGAGCATCCTGACCGGCGACATGAGTTTCGTGGGTCCGCGCCCGGCACTCTTCAATCAGGATGATCTGGTCGCCTTGCGCAGCGAGTGCGGGGTGCATGAGCTGGTGCCCGGACTCACTGGTTGGGCCCAGATCAACGGGCGCGACGAACTGCCGATTCCGGACAAGGTCGCACTGGATGTCGAGTATCTGCAGCGGCGCTCGTTCCTGTTCGATCTCCGGATACTCTGGCAGACCGTGGTCAAGGTGCTCAGGCGGGACGGGGTTTCCCACTGAGGGACCGGAGTTCGGACCTGCCCGATATCGCGGCATTCCCGGGATCGGATACGCAGCGGTTACAATGCTCGTTTTGACCGAGACACCGCGCACCGTGGCTCGAAAGCCAAAGTGACCAAGAGTTTCCTGTCCATCCTCGTCTTTCTGTTCGACCTCTCGGCGGTTGTCTTCGCCTGGGTGGGTGGCTTCGTGCTGCGCTTCAACCTGGACATGCCGGCGAACTACCTGCCCGTGTTGGGCTGGGGTCTGGTCTTCCTGTTGCCTGCCCATGCCGTGGCTTGTCGTCTGGCGGGCCTCTATCGCGGCATCTGGATGTTCGCCAGCTTGCCGGACCTGAAGCGGGTTTTGAGCGCCGTGGGCTTCTCGACTGCTGCCGCCGTCGCCTTCTTTGCCTTCTTTCGCTACGGCCAGCGGGTGGTTCCGCGCTCCCTGCTGGTGCTTTATCCGATGTTGCTGACTATCTACATGGGTGGTGGCCGGGCCGCCTACCGCATGTGGAAAGAGCACCGCCTGTATGGCGGCCTGATCGCCCAGGGCAAGCCGGTCGTGATCGTCGGCGCCGGGCGTGGCGGCGCCATGCTGGCTCGCGAACTCGAGCGCAGCGCGGACTGGCGGGTGGTGGCCCTGGTGGACGACGATCGCAGTAAATGGGGACGGGAGCTTTCCGGAAATCCGGTCATCGGCGGCATCGAGAGCCTGCCCGAAGTGCTGGCTTCGGAAAAGGCTTCCCACGTGATCCTGGCGATGCCGTCGGCGGCTGCCGAGGCCTGCCGTCGCGCGACCGATCTTGCGGTCGAAGCCGGCGCCCACGTGTTTACCGTGCCCGGACTCGAGGACGTCATGGGAGGGCGGGTGGCGATTTCATCGATCCGCCCCGTGGAGATCGAGGATCTCCTGGGCCGGGAGCCGGTGTGGATCGATACGCGCCATGTGGCGGCCATGGTCGCCGGCAAGACGGTTCTGGTGACCGGCGCCGGAGGTTCGATCGGCAGCGAGCTATGCCGGCAACTGGCGCGTTTCAAGCCGATGCGGCTGGTTCTCTTCGAGCAGAGCGAGTTTGCGCTCTATACCCTGGAACAATGGTTCTCGGTTCATGCTCCCGATCTTGCGCTGATTGCGCTGGCCGGGGATGTCAAGGATCCGGAGCGGCTGAACGAGGTGTTCGCCGCGTTCCGGCCGCAGGTGGTTTTCCACGCCGCCGCCTACAAGCATGTGCCGCTGATGGAAGTGGCCAATGCTTGGCAGGCGGTGCGCAACAACGTGCTGGGTACCTTGCTGGTGGCCGAGTGCGCTTCCCGCTTCGAGGCAGAACGGTTCGTCCTCATCTCGACCGACAAGGCGGTCAATCCGACCAACGTGATGGGGGCAACCAAGCGGCTGGCCGAAATGGTGTGCGAGGCGTTGCACCAGCAGGGGGGGGGCACCCAGTTCGAAATGGTGCGCTTCGGCAATGTGCTCGGCAGCACGGGCAGCGTGATACCGAAGTTTCAGGAACAGATTGCGCGCGGCGGGCCGGTGACGGTCACCCACAAGGAAATCACGCGCTACTTCATGTCGATTCCCGAATCCGCGCAACTTGTGCTGCAGGCGGCGGCAATGGGACAGGGGGGCGAGATCTTCGTTCTCGACATGGGCGCGCCGGTCAGAATTGCCGATCTGGCGCGCAAGATGATTCACCTCTCGGGGTATTCCGAAAGCGAGATACGCATCGAATTCACCGGTTTGCGCCCCGGCGAAAAACTGTATGAGGAACTCCTGGCGGATGCCGAGCATACGCGCCAGACGCCACACCCCAAGTTGCGCATCGCCCAGGGGCGGGCGGTCGAAGATGGCTTCCTGGAGGATCTGCGCCCGTGGCTCGCCCAAGCTTGCCGGAGCGACGCCGAGGCGCGTATTGCCCTGATGCGTCGGGTTCCGGAATATCGTCCGGCCTCGCACGATGACTGAACGGATACCGCGGCCGGTGCCGCGCATGGAATACGGTGACTGCGTGATTCAGGAATTTCTCGATCTCCCCCAGCTTTGTGCTGCGGCTGGCACGATTCACCTTCCCGGCTCGAAGAGCATTTCCAACCGCGTCCTGCTCCTTGCGGCGCTGGCCGAAGGCGAGACGGAGGTGCGCGACCTGCTGGCGTCCGACGACACGGCGCGCATGCTCGAGGCGCTGCAGGCGCTCGGGGTCGGCGTCGAGAGCCTGGGGAGCGAGGCGTGGCGCATCCGCGGTTGCGGCGGGCGTTTCCCGGTGCGCCAGGCGGAACTGTTCCTCGGCAATGCCGGCACCGCTTTTCGGCCGCTGACGGCGGCGCTCGCGCTGGCGGGCGGCGATTATGTGCTCAAGGGCGTCGCCCGCATGCACGAGCGGCCGATCGGCGACCTCGTCGACGGCCTGCGCCAACTCGGCGCGGATGTGACCTGCCTCGGCAACGAGGGCTACCCGCCGCTACACCTCAAGCCCGCGGCAATCCGGCCGGGCGGCGTGGTCAGTGTGCGCGGCGACGTCTCCAGCCAGTTCCTGACCGGCCTGCTGATGGCGTTGCCGCTGACCGGCGGGACGGTTGCGGTCGACGTCGTCGGGGATCTGATTTCCAGGCCCTACATCGAGATCACGCTGGCGACGATGGCGCGCTTCGGCGTTGCCGTCGAGCGCGAGGGCTGGCAGCGCTTCACGGTCCGGGCCGGCAGCCGCTACGTGTCGCCGGGGACCCTCTACGTCGAGGGCGATGCGTCGTCGGCCTCGTATTTTCTGGCGCTCGGGGCGATCGGCGGCGGGCCGGTGCGGGTCGAGGGCGTCGGGCGCGATTCGATCCAGGGCGACGTCAAGTTCGCCGAGGCGCTGGCGCGGATGGGCGCGGTGATCGCGACCGGGCCGAACTGGATGGAGGCGCGCGCGCCGGAAGGCGGCCTGGTTGCGGTCGACCTCGACTGCAACCACATTCCCGACGCGGCGATGACGCTGGCGACGACGGCGCTGTTCGCCAGGGGAACGACAACGCTGCGCAACATCGCCAGTTGGCGGGTCAAGGAAACCGACCGTATCGCGGCGATGGCGACCGAGTTGCGCAAACTCGGCGCAGCGGTCGAAGAGGGCTCGGATTTCATGAGGATTTCGCCGTCGACCGCAATGAGGCCCGCCGCCATCGACACCTACGACGATCACCGCATGGCGATGTGCTTCTCGCTCGCCGCCTTCGGGACGCCGCTGCGCATCAACGATCCGAAGTGCGTGGCCAAGACTTTCCCCGACTATTTCGAGCGTTTTACGGCAGTGACCAAGGCGGCGCCGGTCATCGCCATCGACGGCCCCTCGGCCTCCGGCAAGGGGACGGTGGCGGCGCGCGTGGCGGCGGCGCTTGGGTTCGGCTATCTGGATTCGGGTGTCTTGTACCGGTTGACCGCGCTCGCCGCCAGACAGGCCGGGGTGGACTGGGCTGACGAAGCCGGGGTCGCGGCGATTGCCGCCGGACTCGATGTCGCGTTTTCGGAAGGCGACATCTTCCTGAACGGTCAGGCGGTCGGCGACGCCATCCGCGGCGAGGAGATTTCCGCCGGCGCCTCGCAGGTGGCGGCCCTGCCGGCCGTGCGCGAGGCCCTGCTGTTCCGCCAGCGGGCGTTCAATACGGCGCCGGGACTGGTCGGCGACGGGCGCGACATGGGGTCGGTCGTTTTCCCGCGCGCTCCGCTCAAGGTCTTTCTCACGGCGAGCGCCGAGGCGAGGGCGGAGCGCCGTTATAAGCAGTTGATCGAAAAAGGATTCTCTGCTAATCTCCCCGACCTTCTGCGTGAACTGCGGCAGCGCGACGATCGGGATTCCCGGCGCAGCGTGGCGCCGCTCAGGCAGGAAGAGGATGCTCGACTGCTCGACACGACCGACCTCACCATCGAACAGGCGGTGAACCAGGTTCTGGCATGGAGCAGGGAAGCGTTGCAGTAAGGTGTCGCCGGCCGCTGGGCCGGCATTTTTTCAACTCCAACCCGCTGCGGATCTGATGATTCGTGGCATGAAAGCTCTCTCCGTAATGGAATCCTTTGCTCAACTTTTTGAAGAATCCCTGGCTCGCCAGGAAATGCGTCAAGGCGAAGTCATCACCGCCGAGGTGATGCTCATCGACCGCAATTTCGTCGTGGTCAATGCCGGCCTGAAATCGGAATCCTATGTTCCGCTCGAAGAATTCCTGAATGATCAGGGCGAGCTCGAAGTCAAGGAAGGCGACTTCGTTCAGGTTGCCATCGAAATGCTGGAAGACGGCTACGGCGCCACGCGCCTGTCGCGCGATCGCGCCAAGCGCATCGCCGCCTGGAACTTCCTGGAAGAAGCCCTGAACAACAAC
>CAZKSD010000001.1:0-56735 GCA_964555315.1 uncultured Dechloromonas sp. | reverse complement strand
CTCTTTGCCGACAACGTTCATCGTCATGGCACACCCGCCATGCCCAAGCGGTACTTCGAAGCCCTGCTCCAGGCGTTTGGCAACGATTGCGAAGTGCTGACTGTCACCGGCCCCGATGGCCAACTGCTGAGCAGCGTACTCTCCTTCTATTTCCGTGACGAAGTGCTGCCCTATTACGCCGGTGACGACGAAAGCGCCCGCCATCTTGCCGCGAACGATTTCAAGTACTGGGAACTGATGCGCCGCGCCTGCGAGCGTGGCGTCAGGATTTTCGATTATGGCCGCAGCAAGGAAGGCACCGGCCCCTACTCCTTCAAGAAAAACTGGGGATTCGAGCCGCAGCGCTTGCATTACGAGTATTGCCTTTACAAGCATGGCGCGGTGCCGCAGAACAATCCCAACAACCCCAAGTACAAGCTATTGATCGCCGCCTGGCGACGCATGCCGATCGGACTGGCCAACTGGCTGGGTCCCCATATTGTCCGCAATCTCGGCTGAGGCGAAGATGGCCGATATCCTCTTTCTCGTTCATCGCCTGCCGTACCCGCCCAACAAGGGCGACAAGGTGCGCTCGTATAACCTGCTGAAACATCTGGCCAGACAACACCGGGTCTTTCTCGGCACGTTCATCGACGATCCGGATGACGAGCGGCACATTGCCACAGTGCGCACCCTGTGCGCTGACGTTCATGTCGCCAGGCTTGATCCCCGTATTGCCAGGTTTCGCAGTCTGAGCAGCCTGCTTGCGGGCGAAGCACTTACCCTGGGCTATTACCGCAGTTCGGCGCTCCGCAACTGGGTCAACGAAACCTGCCGGCGGCGCCACATTGACACTGCCGTCATCTTTTCCTCGGCGATGGCTCAATATCTCGAAGAGCAGCCCCGGATTCCCATGATCATCGATTTCGTCGATGTCGATTCAGCCAAGTGGACCCAGTACGCGCCGCAGCATCGCTGGCCCTTATCCCGGCTTTACCGTCGCGAGGGTAAATTGCTTCTTGACTACGAACGGCGCATGGCTGCATGGGCATCCCGCTCTTTTTTTGCGACCGACAATGAAGTGGCGCTGTTCACCCGGAATGCGCCTGAATGCCGGGTGCGCGTGCAAGCGATGGGCAACGGGGTCGATACCGACTATTTCTCTGTAGACGATACGCGCTCGTCGCCCTTCCCTCCCGGTGAACTGCCGGTGGTTTTTACCGGCGCCATGGATTACTTGCCGAATGTCGATGCGGCGACATGGTTCGCTTCGGACGTCCTCCCCGGCCTTCTGCAGCGCTGGCCGGCAGTGCGCTTCTATGTCGTCGGCCGCAATCCATCAGCAGCGGTGCTGGCACTTGCCAGTGACCGTATCGTGGTTACCGGCACCGTCGACGATGTGCGCCCATATCTTCAGCATGCCGCCACAGTCGTTGCTCCCTTGCGCATCGCCCGCGGCATCCAGAACAAGATCCTGGAAGCCATGGCCATGGGCAGGCCGGTCATCGCATCCGCCACCTGCGCTGCCGCGGTCGACGCCGTCGCGGGGCAGGAATTGCTGACAGCTACCAGCCCGGAGGAATACATTGCCGCCATCAGTCAAGTGCTGGAAGCCCCGGAAACGGCAACGGCAATGGGCGGGGCAGCGCGGCAGCGGGTTGTCGAGCGCTACACCTGGGAAGCCCACATGAAGGCCATCGACCCTTATCTTCCGGCGCCTTCCCTTCGCGAGACATGAGGGAACAGGGAAGTCCCGGGCACCACGGGGATTCCTGGACGCAGGTTCTGCCCTTGCTTTTCGGATTGATCGCCTGGGTACTTTATTGGTATCACGATACGGCGCTGGCCATGGTCGCCATCTGGGCTCGCGCCGACACATACGCCCATGCATTCGTCGTGCCGCCGATAAGTCTCTGGCTGATCTGGCGCAAACGCCACAAATTGGCTCGCCTGCGGCCTCAACCGACGCTTTGGCTTATCGTTCCGGTACTCGCGACCACGGCCTTCTGGCTGATGGGAGAACTGACCGCAGTCAACGCGCTGACCCAATTCACCTTTGTCCTCATCCTGCTGCTCGCCATCGTTTCCACACTGGGCTTCCCGATCAGTCGCCGGATTGCGTTCCCGCTCGGATTCTTGCTGTTTTGTGTGCCGGTAGGCGACTTCATGGTCCCCACGCTGATGGAGTGGACCGCGTGGTTCACTGTCCTGGCGTTGCGGGTAACCGGTATCCCCGCATATCAGGAAGGCATGCAGTTCATCATCCCCTCGGGCAAGTGGTCGGTAGTCGAAGCCTGTAGCGGAATCCGCTACGTCATCGCCTCGGTCACGGTTGGCACGCTCTTCGCGTACCTGAACTACGTGTCCCTTCGCCGAAGACTCATCTTCATTGGAATATCGGTCATCGTTCCGGTTATCGCCAACTGGCTACGTGCCTACATCATCGTCATGCTAGGCCACCTTTCGGGCAACAAGGTGGCTGCCGGTGTCGATCACCTGATCTATGGTTGGCTTTTTTTCGGAATCGTCATAGCGATCATGTTCATCATCGGCGCCCGCTGGAGCGAAGTTCCGCCGGCCACCAAGCCGGTACCGATGCCGCACATCATTCTCCACTCCGCAACTCCTGCCGTCAGGGCATGGATAGCGACCGTCGGCATTGCGCTCGCGGCCGCCGCCGGTCCGCTTGGCTTTGTCGCGATTGATCAGACTGAAAGAGCGGCTGAACCAAGTCTCGCCGGACTGACGCTCCCGGCGGGATGGAGCGAGGCCGAGCCCTTCACCAACTGGAAGCCCGCGTATGTCAATGCATCAGTCGAACGGCAAGCCACCTATGCACTGGAAGACAAGCCCGTTGGCCTGTATGTTGGCTACTACCGCAATCAGGATTACCAACGCAAGCTGGTGACGTCAACCAACGTGCTGGTCGCGAGCAGCGACCCCGCCTGGTTGGTTGTCTCCGGGGAGCGCGAAGAGGTCATTCTGGACGGGATGCCGTTAGGCGTGCGAACCGCCGAACTGCTACGCACGGACGCAGCCGGCCAACGCCTTGTCGTCTGGCAGTGGTACTGGATCGACGGCAAACTGACGGCTTCCGACATCGAGGCGAAGTTGCTGACCGCAATCGCGCGCCTGCGTGGGCGAGGCGATGATTCGGCCGTGATCATCCTCTACGCCCCCCATCAGGAATCGGCTACGGACTCCCTTCCCGCCTTCGCCATGCAGGTAATCGGACCGATCAATCAGATGCTCGATGCCACGCGTGAAGCCCGATGAGCTATGACTCACGCCCGCTTGTTGCCCACGTCATGTACCGCTTTGATACCGGCGGTCTCGAGAACGGCATCGTCAACCTCATCAATCACATGCCGGCCGACCGCTATCGCCATGCCGTTATCGCCTTGACGAAGGTCACCGACTTCCGTCAACGCATCCAGCGTGACGATGTCGAGTTCATTTCGCTGAACAAGACACCCGGCCATGGCATATGGCTCTTCCCCAGGCTGTTCGCCCTGTTTCGCCGCCTACGACCGGCCATTGTCCACAGCCGAAATCTCGCTGCGCTTGAAGCGCAACTGCCGGCGTGGGCCGCGGGCGTTCCGGTCCGCATTCACGGCGAACACGGGCGTGATGTGGGAGACCTCGATGGCTCCAACGTCACCTATCAACGTGTTCGACGTTTCTACCGGCCGTTCGTGAATTATTACCTGGCCCTGTCGCAAGATCTCCGCGAATATCTGACCACCCAAATCAAGATTCCGGAAAACAAGGTGCTACAGGTCTACAACGGCGTCGATTCCGATCGTTTTCATCCCGCCGGACTCGATCATTCGATCCCCGGTTGCCCATTCTCGCGCTGCGACCACTGGATTGTCGGCACGGTTGGCCGCATGCAGACGGTGAAGGATCAGCCCATGCTGGTACGGGCCTTCATCCGCGCTCTGGAAATCGATCCCAGCCTGTCCGGGCGTCTTCGCCTAGTCATGATTGGCGATGGCCCGTTGCGCGCGGAGTGCAAACAACTGCTCGATGCCGGACGAATCAGCGATCTCGCGTGGTTGCCCGGGGAACGCAGTGACGTCGCGGAGATCATGGGCGGACTCGACTGTTTTGTCCTGCCTTCGCTCGCCGAAGGCATCTCCAATACCATCCTCGAAGCGATGGCCTCCGGCCTGCCGGTAATTGCCACTGCCGTCGGCGGAAATGCCGATCTCGTGACGTCCGGCATCACCGGCCAGATCGTACCGGCCGGCGATCCGGAGGCGTTGGCCGAACAGCTCGTCAAACTCGCCAAGGCTCCCAGTCAGGCGAAAACCATGGGGCAGCTTGGGCGCGAGAGGGTGGAAGAAAGGTTCAGCATGAACGCGATGGTGGCGGCCTATCTGAACACCTATGACAAACTGCTGGGCCGCTCCGGCGTGGCGGCTTGAACAGGAAGTAACGGCACATGTGCGGCATCACCGGAATATTCGACACCCGAGGCAAACGCGACATCGATCGCGCGCTCCTTCACCGCATGAACGAATCGCAGTTTCATCGCGGCCCGGATGAGGGCGGCCTGCATGTCGAACCAGGGATCGGACTCGGCCATCGCCGCTTGTCGATCATCGACCTCTCCACCGGCCAGCAGCCACTCTACAATGAAGACCAGACCGTCTGCGTGGTATTCAACGGCGAGATCTACAACTATCAGGAACTTATCCCCGAACTGCAGGCACTGGGTCATTCCTTCCACACCCGCAGCGATACCGAAGTCATTGTCCACGCATGGGAATCCTGGGGTGAAAAGTGCGTCCTCCGCTTCCGCGGCATGTTCGCCTTCGCGCTCTGGGACCGCAACCGCGAGACCCTTTTCCTGGCCCGCGATCGTCTCGGGGTCAAGCCACTCTTCTACGCCCTGCTCGACGACGGTACTTTTCTCTTCGGTTCCGAACTCAAATCGCTGCTCATCAACGGCAGCCTGAGGCGTGATATCGACCCTTGCGCTGTCGAGGAATACTTCGCCCTCGGCTATGTCGCCGAACCACGCTCCATCTTCAAGCAGGCCAGAAAGCTTCCTCCCGCGCACACGCTGTTGCTCCGCCGCGGCGAGCCCGCCGGGGAGCCGCGCGAGTACTGGGATGTCCGTTTCACGCTCGACAATCCGATCAGCGACGCCGATGCCTGCGCAGAACTCACCCACCGACTCGAAGAATCCATTCGTCTGCGGATGATCTCCGAAGTCCCGCTCGGGGCCTTTCTTTCCGGCGGCGTCGACTCCAGCGCGGTGGTGGCGATCATGGCCGGCTTGTCGAATGCTGCGGTCAACACCTGTTCCATCGGCTTTTCCGACCCTGCCTTCAACGAGTCCGAGTTCGCCAGGATGGTGGCCGACCGTTACCAGACAAGACATTATCTCGACATGGTCGAAAGCGACGACTTCGACCTCATCGACACGCTGGCCAGCCTCTACGACGAGCCCTACGCGGACAGTTCGGCGATACCCACCTATCGCGTCTGCCAACTGGCGCGTAAGCACGTCACCGTTGCCCTTTCCGGTGATGGTGGCGACGAGAGTTTTGGCGGTTACCGCCGTTACAAGTTGCACCTGATGGAAGAAAAGATGCGCGCGGCACTGCCGCAGAGTCTGCGCCGCCCACTTTTCGGCGCTCTCGGCAGACTCTACCCCAAGGTCGACTGGGCACCCCGCGTCTTCCGTGCCAAGACTACATTCGAAGGCATCGCCCGTAGCTCCGTGGAAAGCTATTTTCACTCCGTGTCCATCCTGCGGGCACCCATGCGCGACCAGTTGTTCAGCCCGGCATTCAAGTCTGCCCTTGGCGGCTACGATGCCATCCAGGTGTTCGAGCGGCACGCTGCCAAGGCCGAAACCGATGACCCCCTGGCGTTGATCCAGTACCTTGACCTAAAGACCTACCTGGTTGGCGACATCAACACCAAGGTCGACCGCGCCAGCATGGCCCATTCGCTCGAGGTTCGCGAGCCGTTGATGGACCACGAGTTGGTCGAGTGGCTGGCCACGCTGAACTCTTTGCAGAAAATCCGCGGCCAGGAAGCCAAGTACCTGCTCAAGAAATCGATGGAACCCTATCTTCCCGGCGACGTTCTCTATCGTCCGAAAATGGGCTTTTCGGTTCCGCTCGCCCGCTGGTTTCGCGGCCCGCTCAAGCAGCGCGTACAAGACTCGCTGCTCGGCCCTCGCCTGGCCGCTACCGGCTGGTTCAATCGCGAATACCTCAAGCACCTGGTCGATGCCCACAACAACGGCGGCCGGGACTACAGCGCCTCCATCTGGACGCTGCTGATGTTTGAAGCCTTCCTGCGGAACGTCATGGAACCGGGAGGGGTCACATGATACGGACGCTCCACGTCCTCGATCACTCCGTTCCCCTGCACAGCGGCTATACCTTCCGCACCGCAGCGCTGTTACGCGAACAGCGCGCGCTCGGCTGGGAAACCTTTCACCTCACCTCGCCCAAGCAAGGCGAAACATCGGCAGCCGTTGAAGATGTTGACGGCCTGCGCTTCTACCGCACCCCGGCCGCGACGGGCACACTGGCCCACTTGCCAATTGGCAAAGAACTTGGCCTCATGAAGCAAACGGAAAGACGGCTTGAAGAAGTCGCACGCGAAGTGCATCCAGACATCATTCATGCCCACTCCCCGGTCCTGAATGCGCTACCCGCCATCAAGGTAGCACGCCAACTCGGGATCCCCGTTGTCTACGAGATCCGCGCCTTTTGGGAAGATGCGGCGGTCGACCACGGCAGCACCACTGAAGGAAGCCTGCGTTATCGCGCCACGCGTAGACTCGAAACCCGCGCCATCCAGCATGCCGATCACGTCTTCACCATCTGTGAAGGATTGCGGGCCGATATCCTGGCCCGCGGCATTCCGGCAGACAAGGTCACGGTAATTCCCAATGCTGTCGATACTGCCTCATTCAAACTGGCCAGCCCACCCGACCCGATACTGCGGCAGAAATTGGGGTTGACCGGCAAGACGGTTATCGGCTTTGTCGGTTCCTTCTATGCCTACGAAGGGCTTGACCTGCTACTGGAAGCCGTACCCGCCATCAGTGAAAAAAGACCCGACATTGGCGTTCTGCTCGTTGGCGGGGGCCCACAGGAGGCCAATCTGCGGCAGCAAGCTGAAAAGCTTGGCCTTAAGGATGTCGTGGTTTTTGCTGGTCGCGTGCCGCACCAGGACGTAGGCCGCTATTACGACCTGATCAACATCCTCGCGTACCCGCGCCACCCAATCCGCCTCACCGAACTCGTCACACCACTGAAACCCCTGGAAGCAATGGCCCAAGGCCAACTTTTTGTGGCCTCGGACGTCGGCGGCCACAAGGAACTCGTCGAACACAACAAGACAGGCATCCTCTTCAAGGCTGGAGATCGGCGGGCACTGGCTCAAGCCATCGTTGAATTACTCGACAACCAGCAACGCTGGCCAGAACTCAAGGCCAATGGCCGCCGGTTTGTCGAAAATATCCGCAACTGGCGCAACAGTGTTGCCAACTACCGTTCGCCTTACTTGACTCTCACGGGGAAGAACAAGGATTGATGATTCGGTGACGACCGATTTGCCAAGACCATCAAAGCGCATGTCTCGCCCAATAAGAACACTTCTGTTCTCAACGCTTTTTCCGAGCTCCGTTCGACCAGTTCACGGAATCTTCGTCGAGACACGTCTTCGCGAATTGTTGAAAACGGGCGAAGTCGAAACAAAGGTCGTCGCCCCGGTTCCCTGGTTTCCATTCTCCGGGAAGCTCTTTGGCGAATATGGTCGCTTTGCCGCCACACCCTGTTTTGAGCAATGGAACAACATCGATGTATTCCATCCCCGTTATTTCTTGCCGCCCAAAGTCGGTATGAACATTGCTCCATACGCACTCGCCGGAGGTGCGATCACCACTATCAAGAAACTGATTCACGACGGGTTCGATTTCGACCTGATTGACGCCCACTACTACTACCCGGACGGTGTCGCCGCTGGATTTATTTCCAAGTGGATTGGCAAGCCCTTCTTGGTTACGGCACGGGGGAGCGATCTCAACCTGTTGCCGGAATTCCCAAGGCAGCGTCGTTTGATACTCGAAACAGCCAAGGCCGCAGCAGCATCCATCGGCGTTAGTAAAGCTCTGGTAGAGCGCCTTGCAACCCTTGGTGGAGATCGGGAAAAGATATACTTTCTTCGAAACGGCGTTGATCTGGAACGTTTCAAACCTGAAGAAAAGAAACTGGCCCGTCAGAAACTTAGCCTGCCTGACCGCACTACCATTCTATCGGTAGGTCACCTGGTCGAAATCAAGGGACACCATATTGCAGTCGAGGCTCTCGGCCTGTTGCCGGATGAAACCTGCTTGATCATTGTTGGCAGCGGCCCTGAAAGGGAATTCCTTGAGCGCTTGGCGGCCCGGTTAAAGTTATCTCACCGAGTACGTTTGGTCGGCGAAATCCCCAACGACGAACTCAAATGGCTGTTTAGCGCCGCCGATGCCTTGGCTCTATGCTCCAGTCGAGAGGGTTGGCCCAATGTGCTATTGGAATCCTTGGCCTGCGGGACACCGGTGATAGCAACAAATGTTGGAGGGGTAACAGAAATCGTCAGTTCACCCGCTGTCGGTAGAGTCATGGAGTCCAGAACCGCTGCCGCCTTTGCAGCGGCATTCCTCGATCTGATGTCCATCCATCCCAGCCAGAGCGAAATACGTCGATATGCAGAAAATTTTGGGTGGTGTGCGACTTCGCAATCCCAGATTGGACTTTTTGACAGGGTAAGAAATGCGTGACTTGGTTCTTATCGTCTTAATAGCCGTTGCGATTGTCGCCACACTGAAAAGACCCCTATGGGGGGCGCTAATATGGATATTTATAAGTATCTCCAGTATCCACCAACTTGGGTACGCGACTGCCAAGCTTCCCGTCGCAATGGTGATCGGTCTATGTCTGTTGATGAGCATTCTGGCTCACCGCTCCGAGTTCCATTTCGCTTGGTCGAAGCCGCTGATTTGGCTTGCTCTCTTCACTCTCTGGATGAACGTTACTTACCTTGCCTCATTCCAACTCGAAGAGAATTATCCAATGTGGGAACGGGTAATGAAGATCAACCTCTTCATGTTCGTGGTCAGCGGAGTTATCTTGACCCGGAAGGACGTTGATCTGGTGATCTGGGCGCTGGTGCTTGCCCTCGGTCTTCTGGGAGCGAAGGGCGGCCTGTTCACGATTGCCAAGGGTGGAGCCTACCTGGTTTGGGGCCCAGGCGGCTTCATCGGGGGAAACAACGAATTCGCACTTGCACTGATAATGCTCATTCCACTGATTTACTACTTGCGTTTCATTAGCGAACGGCGCTGGATAAAGAATGCTTTGCTCGCAATGATGGTGTTATGCGCCATTTCAGCAATCGGCAGTCATTCCCGAGGAGCCTTATTGGCTATTGCCGCAATGAGCGTTTTTCTGATCGTCAAGAGCAAGCAGCGTGGAATCCTCTTGTTGGCTGCCGTCATAACCATCGCCCTCGTTCTGATCATCATGCCTGCTGAATGGTTCGAGCGCATGAAGACCATTGAATCCTACGAGCAAGATACATCTGCGATGGGTCGCATCAATGCGTGGACGATGGCTTCTAATCTTGCGCTTGACCGATTCTTCGGAAGCAGTTTCGAAAACGTGAAGTTTGAGTATTTTTTTCAGTATGGGTTGAGTACCGAGACCGCATTGATGCAGGGACCTCACAGCATTTATTTTCAAGTATTGGGGCAACATGGATTCGTGGGCTTGTTCCTGTTTCTTGGTATGGGAATCTCGGTCTGGCGTTGCGCTGTTAGGGTGATCCGATCAAGTGACGGCAATACAGGACAGGGCGCAAGGGATGTCATGCTCGGTCAGATGACCAAAGCATCAATCGTTGCCTTTGCAGTTGGTGGCGCTTTTCTCGGATTGGCATATTTTGATATGCCCTACTACCTGATGCTGGCGATAAGCAAACTTGACCAACTGACAGCCAAGAAAGAGCCGGCACAACCATCGAGAGACGGTGTTACGCTATGAGTCCTTGGCTCCCGCTTATGCACTCAGTGTCTCAAGGTGGCAGCAAGGGGCGGCTTTCCATACTCATATTCCATCGGGTCTTGAGCGAAGCCGATCCACTTCTCAACTGGGATCCGGATGCTGCGACCTTTAGCCAACTGATGGTCTGGGCCAAGCAGTGCTTCAACATACTTCCACTCGACGATGCAGTGCGACGCCTTTCGGAACGTTCCCTGCCGCCCCGCGCGGCCTCCATTACATTCGATGATGGCTATGCCGACAATTTCCACGTAGCGCGTCCAATCCTGGAATCGCTCGGTCTTACCGCCACGTTTTTCATCTCAACCGGCTACCTGAACGGTGGCACCATGTGGAACGACAAGGTCATCGAAGCGATCCGTCATTGCCGGACAAGCCATCTGGATCTCTCCTCAATCGGATTGGGTAGCCACGATCTCTCAAACGCTGCTTCAGTTCGGCACTGCATTTCCGAGCTACTGCACAACATCAAGCACGTCAACCCCTCACAACGCGATGAGTCTGTTTCAAAAATTCTCACAATCACCGACGCCACCCCGCGCAACGATCTCATGATGACCAGTGATCAGGTAATTGCCATGCGCCAGGCCGGAATGCAGATTGGCGCCCACACCGTTAGTCATCCGATTCTTGCGAACCTCGAGTCCAAAGCGGTTTGGGACGAAGTGGCTGGCAGCAAGTGCTTTCTGGAAAACCTCCTGCAGGAACGAATCGGCCTGTTTGCCTATCCGAACGGGAAGCCGGACCTGGATTATCGGATGTCGGAAGTGGAAGTCATTAGAGATTTGGGTTTTGATGCAGCGGTGACAACAGCCTGGGGCGTTGCAGATAACGCTACCGATCCCATGCAGATTCCACGTTTTACCCCTTGGGACCGCACTCGTTTCCGTTTTTGCGCAAGGCTCTTTCAGATGCATCTCCGCAACGAAGCTCATCGTTTCGATCAGAAGGCAAGCCGATGAATTCTCACCTCTATGTCCTCCAAACCAACGGATTCCCGATCTCCTGATTCGTGGTGCCAGTCACTACAACGATTGTCTTTCGAAAAAATGGCGAAACCTTTCTCAAGAACTGTCGATGGGACCCCAACACATGTTGGTGCAAAGGCTCCGCCTATGATGTCCGCGCACTCGAGCGCCTTTTTCTTTATGGTGCGCATCGTTTTTCCTTTGCTCCTGATCTGTTCAATTCATCTTCCTCACCACTTCACCTTTTCGATTGATCGTGCGAGTCCGTCGAGCGAGATTGTCGACAAGCTAGATACGGTTCCAGTCAGGGATATCCTTGATGAAGTTGCTGCCATTTCGCTGGGAATCTTGTTTGCCGTTTCCGATTCTCGAAGGAAGGGCATCGCAGACAAATTGCTCGAGGGGCAACTGATTGCTCCTGGGCTCCACTCCGGACCCATCCCTCTCGTCGGCTGGCCGGATGACCTGTTGCATGGCGGGCCGTCATTTCAACTGACCTTGGCGAGCCTGGAACACGAGAATCTGCTCCTGAAGGAATTTGAACGCTCGGGGGACCGCCGCTATTATCAGGCCGCCCGCGACCGTATTCTGGCCTTCGCAGACTGGGAAGCGCAGCAGCGGGACCCTATTGGCTTCCTTTGGAATGATCACGCGATTGCCGCCAGGGTTTCCGTGATCGTGAGTTTGTGGAAACACTTGCGGGGCGACGCGGATGCCACCTCCGTCCAGAAAGAGGCGTTGGTCGGTCTCGCCATGAGGAGCGGTGAACTGCTTGCCAAGCCGAAATTGTTCACTGTCCGAACGAACCACGGCGTCATGCAGAATATTGCCCTCCTGCAGATAGCGGCCGCATTTCCGCTCCTGCCGAAGAGCGAATTTTGGCGAGATCTCGCGATTCAACGCCTCGAGTTGCAGTTGGGCTATTATGTTTCGGAAGAAGGCGTCGTGCTCGAACACTCTGCAGGATACCATCTGCTGGGAACTCATCTTCTGGCCACCGCAGCGCGACTCGTCAGACTCAACGGAATGACCCCATCAGCGCGTTTGCTAGAAGCAGTTGAGAGTACCGGACAATTCAGCAGGTTGCTTCTTCGTCCGGATGGCACTCTTCCAGCGTTTGGCAACACAGACGTCGGCAGTCATCAAACCCTGACGGTCATCCCTGATGTCGAAACGAGCAAACCTAACAGCTTCGCGGCCCCTTTTTCGCCACCATCCGAAACGGCCGCTCTCTTTCCAATCTCGGGCTATGCACTCTGGTGGTCAGGTTCTCCCGCACCAACCCAGACAGTTGTCGCTTGGGCAAATCACCTTCGGCATGGACATAAACACGCCGACGAGCCGAGCCTGAGTGTCTGGTCTCACGGGTACGATTGGATCACGGCGACCGGCTATTGGCCTTACGGACGCGAAGGGTTTGAAGAAGCAAATGGCTGGGCCGGATCAAATGCACCGCATTCCATTGGGGAGCCAGCGGGCTCGCCTCGACAGGCGCGCCTCCTGGGAGCAGGAAATAAGGGGCCCTTACGCGCATTGGATATCGAAGTCTGTCGCCGCCACGGAATGTGCGTTCGGCGTCAGGTTGTCCAATTGTCCGCTGAACGACTGATCGTCGTCGACGACATATCTGGATCAGATGGCGGAACAGAAACAATCTGGACGACTGATCCGCGGCTTACCCTTCGTCAAATTGACAAACTCAAATTTGCAGGCAGCGCCGCCGAAAACGGTCATGACCTTCACATTGAGTTGGCAAGTAACGTCGACCCAGAGGTTGCGCTCTTAAGAGGCTCCAGTACCCCATTCGCTGGCTGGGTCGTATCTCGGGGCTTACCGCAGCCATCCGATGCCGTCCGGGTAATCCATCGAGGCCGCAATGCAGCGATGGCGACCCTAATCGAAATCTCTGAATCGTCAGACGTGTCGTCAATTCACTCGTTTGCAAAAAATGACAGTGAAGATTGGCGGGTCGGCCTAAGGCACTCCGGGGGTGACGTGATAATTGAACGGAAAGCACGGAAAGTGTCCATCACGCAATCCGCTGAGACGGTTTCCCTCACGGTTGATGATCCACCTGATATGGTGGAAAGACAGGTTGCACTCCGTTCAGCCATGAATGATGCAATCGATCGTTACCCGCCTTGGCGTGACTTGTCTGCATATCATTTCCGCCTATATGTGATGATTGCGATGTTGTGGCTGGCAACGGAAGTCGGCATTCTGGCTGCCAGGAACATTATCAGAGAGCGAACTTGGCTCCAGCTTGCTCCATTAGGGGGATGGATCGCACTGGGATTCTGGATTCACCATTGGTACCTCATCTAAACTGAATAAGGCCTAAGACAGGTCATCCCGTCCAACACATTGTTGACCGCGCCACAAGTAAGTCATCCTTCAATCCGGCTCACGAAAGGAATGCCATGACAGATCAGCACAACCCATCTTCGCAGTGTCGATTTTGCGATGCTCCACTGGAACAGGTATTCGTCGATTTGGGGATGTCGCCGCTTTGCCAGACACATATCACACCGGCGCAACTGAATCACATGGAGCCGTTCTATCCCCTGCGCACATACGTATGCAACAAATGTTACCTGGTCCAGCTTGATGAGTTTGTCACCCCCGACGACATATTCAGTGAATACGCATATTTCTCGTCATTTGCCGATAGCTGGGTCGACCATGCAAAACGCTATGTTGATCTGGTTACTGAACGGTTCCGATTGGGTGAGTCATCTCGCGTTGTCGAGATTGCCAGCAATGACGGCTATCTCCTTCAACACTTTGTCGCCAAGAATATTCCATGCCTAGGAGTTGAACCAGCGGCCAACGTGGCGCAAGCCGCTCTCGCCAAAGGCGTCAAATCGGTCGTGAAATTCTTTGGTCGCGAAACGGCGCAAGAGATGGTCAGCGAGTTCGGACATGCCGATTTGTTGTTGGGAAACAATGTGCTGGCACACGTTCCCAAGCTCAACGACTTCGTCGCCGGGATGAAGATCCTGCTGGGTCCGCAGGGTGTCATCACCATGGAGTTCCCGCACCTACTGCGACTCATGCAGGAAAATCAGTTCGATACCATATATCATGAGCATTTTTCGTACTTCTCCTTCGTGACCGTCGAAAAGGTCTTTGCCGCACACGGAATAACCTTGTTCGATGTGGAGGAATTGCCGACCCACGGTGGTTCCCTGCGAATATATGGGCGCCATGCGGAGGACAGCAGCAAACCCGTTGGCGAACGTGCCATGGAATTACGCGCTCGTGAATTGCAGGCGGGCTTTGATCGCCCCGAGACTTACCTTGGGTTCACCGAACAGGTCAAAGAAACCAAACGCAAACTATTGGAATTCCTGATCCAAGCCAAACGCGAAGGAAAATCCGTAGTTGGGTACGGAGCCCCCGGCAAGGGAAATACCCTGCTGAATTACTGCGGAATCCGTCAGGACTTTATTGACTACACCGTTGACCGCAATCCATACAAGCAAGGTAAATTTACTCCGGGAACGCATATTCCCATCCACGCACCGGAGCAGATTCATGAAACCAAGCCTGATTATCTGTTGTTGTTACCCTGGAACCTAAGGGAAGAGATCATGCAGCAAATGAGCTACGTTCGCGAGTGGGGCGGCAAGTTCGTCGTCCCCATTCCCGAAGCGAAAGTGTATCCATAATTCAGATTTCGTCGGTATTATTCATTCTTATTAGGAAGAAAAACATGAAGGTCTTAGTAACGGGAGTTGAAGGTTATATCGGGAGCTTGCTTGCTCCACTGCTAATGCAATACGGCCACGACGTTGTCGGCACCGACACCGGATTCTATCGCGACGGCTGGCTCTATAGCGACAGCAAAACCGGATCCTGTTTTCCGAGATTCGTCAATCGCGATTTGCGCAATCTCACCGAGGCCGATCTTTCCGGATACGATGCCGTCATCCATATGGCGGAACTGTCCAACGACCCCTTGGGCCAGAATAATCCCGCCCTCACCCATCGCATCAACCATGCGGGCTCGGTAAATCTGGCAAACAATGCCAAGCGTGCCGGAGTCTCCCGATTCATATATACATCCTCGTGCAGCGTATACGGCTTGGGTTCTGGCGATTTTCTCACCGAGGAATCACCAGTCAATCCCCAGACGGCTTATGCTGAATGTAAGACGCTGGTTGAAAGGGATGTCGGCCAACTCGCCGATGATAGTTTCAGCCCGGTGTTCCTCCGCAACTCGACCGCGTATGGCGGATCACCACGCATGCGCTTTGACATCGTTCTCAACAATCTCGCTGGACTGGCCTGGACATCGAAAAAAATAGCCATGACCAGCGACGGTACTCCTTGGCGCCCACTGGTTCATGTGTTGGATATCTGCACTGCCGTTCGTTGCGCGCTGGAAGCCCCACGCGACAACATTCACAATCAGATATTCAACGTTGGCGACAACGCCGCCAATTATCGTGTTCGCGAGATCGCAGAAATCGTCGCCGCAGAGTTTCCCGGCTGTGAGCTTTCCATGGGGTCCAGCGCCGGTGACAATCGCAGCTATCGGGTCAGCTTCGACAAAATCCATAATCAGTTGCCCGGCTTCAGTTGCGCCTGGGACGCTAGAAAGGGTGCAGCACAACTGCACGAGATATTCTCGCGCATTAACATGGATCAAAGCGGTTTCGATTTCCGTGCTTTTACGCGGTTGAAGCAACTGAAACACCTGATCTCAACACAACAGATTGACGACGAGTTCTTCTGGCGCTACTAAGGATTATCTGAACAAGCCGTCATTTCCGGATGTCCTGTCATATAGATGCTGAAAAATGAGCCGATTTTGCCCGTTGACCGCAAGAAGAGGAGGGTTTACCCCTCATTTTCCGTATCACGGGCGCACCTCGCCTGTTGCGGGCAGCAAACGATGACGCGCCATCCACAGATTGGAGAGGGCGAACAGCGTGACGATTTGCCCGGTGTTCTTCTTGAGTCCGCGATAGCGGACCTTGGTGAAGCCGAATTGCCGCTTGATTACCCGGAACGGATGCTCAACGACAGCGCGAATGGCCGACAAAATCCGGTTGGACTTCTTCTGTTGCTCAGTCAGTTCGCCACCTTTGGGTTTCTTGGTCGGTACCAGAATGGCCAGCCCCTCTTCGGCGGCAAGGTGCTCGATGGTGCGGTTGTTCTGGTGATAACCACGATCAGCGAAGACGATTTTCTCGTCACCGTGCAGGCAGTCTTTGAGCATGACGTTGTCGGCGACCTTGGCGGTCGTGCATTCGACGGTATGAATCAGGCCGCTTTCGGCATCGACGCCGATATGGGCTTTCATGCCGAAGTACCACTGGTTGCCCTTCCTGGTCTGGCTCATCTCGGGGTCGCGCTGCTTGTCCCGGTTCTTGGTGGAACTGGGCGCGGCAATCAGCGTGGCATCGACGACGGAGCCCCGCTTCATGCTCAGGCCTTTCTCGCTCAGTACCGTATTGACCTCGGCAAAGAGGAGCGCCGCCAGTTCATGTTGTTCCAGCAGGTGACGGAAGCGCAGGATCGTGCTTTCGTCCGGCATCGCGTCTTCGAAGGCGTCCAGCCCGGCAAACCGGCGCAGCAGGGGAACATCGTGCAGGGTTTCTTCCATCGCCGGATCGGAGTAGCCGAACCACTGTTGCAGGAAGTGAATGCGCAGCATCGTGCTCAACAGCATCGGCGGACGCCCGTTGCCTTTCTGGGGGTAGAACGGTTCGATCAACGCCTCAAGACGAGACCACGGCACCACCGTTTCCATCTCCGCCAGGAACACGGCTTTCCGGGTTTGCTTGCCAGCCTTGGGCAGAAATCCCGTCTCGGCCAGACTCAGTTGCTTCATCGCTTTCATCGGTTTCGTGGGCGCCATGACAATGGCGCTATTTTCTCAAATTACACTGCATGACGGGAAGTTATGCAGAGTTTCCCTAACTCGCCCGCACAATGCTTCCCCTGAATTCCAGTGGCAACTTCTCAGAGCTAGGCGAGCGCATGTATGCGCTCGCCGAAAGGCTGTATCCGATTTGTAGGAGCATCACAGGAAACGGTTTGCGGAAAACGTTGCAAATACTCCAGGAAGAGATACCGCTAACACTGCATGAGATTCCAACCGGAACCGCAGTATTCGATTGGGTCATACCGCGCGAGTGGAATATACGCGATGCATATGTCCTAAATTCAAACGGCGAAAAGGTCATCGATTTTCAGCGGCACAATCTGCATGTACTCAACTACAGCATACCGATGAAAGCACGCATGCGCCTTGGGGACTTGCGGCCACATCTGTTTACCCTTCCCGACATGCCTGACTGGATTCCCCATCGCACCAGTTACTTCAACGATAACTGGGGATTTTGTATTACCCAGCGTCAATTGGAAGCGATGCCCGACGATGACTACGAAGTCGTCATCGACAGCTCGCTCGAGCACGGCGCGCTGACTTATGGCGAACTGATCATTCCCGGCGAGTCGGACGAGCAAATCCTGCTGTTCGCGCACTGTTGCCACCCATCGCTGGCAAATGACAATCTGTCGGGAATCGCGGTAGTTGTTGAACTGGCAAAAATTCTCGGCGATTCGTCCCCGCGATTTACCTATCGCTGCGTCTTTGCACCGGCCGCAATTGGATGCATAAGCTGGCTTAGCCAGAATCAATCTGAATTGGGAAAGATCAAGCTCGGGATGGTTGCTGCACTGCTTGGGGATTCAGGACAATTGACCTACAAGAAGACATCTGCAGCCAATGCGCTAATCGATCGCGCATCCCTGCACGTTTTGCGACATCGGAACATCCCCTTTCATACCGTCGAGTTCTCCCCGTTTGGCTACGATGAACGACAGTTTGCGTCGCCGGGGATCAACATCCCGGTCGGCAGATTGACGCGAACGCCTAACGGAGCGTATCCCGAATACCACACATCGGCAGACAACATGAGCCTGATTACGCCAAGTGCCTTGGCTGACTCACTCGCAGCGTACTGTGCCATATTCGCCCTTATAGAAAACAACCAGGTGTATCAGAGCAACTTTCCATATTGCGAGCCACAACTCGGGAAGCGCGGCCTGTATCGAACGACTGGTGGGCATGGGAACCCAGAACAACGACAATTGGCGATATTGTGGGTCTTGAATCAGGCCAACGGCCAACACGATTTGCTGGATATCGCTGAACGTTCCGGTCTGAAATTCGAGATTGTCGCCGGGGCTGCCGCGGAATTGGCCGCTACCGGCGTTATCCGGAAAGTCTAAGCGTCTGCGTCACAAAACGAATGCTTAATCCAAAAGGAAACTTACGATGAAAGTCGTCATATTTTGTGGTGGATACGGCACGCGCCTGCGTGAATATTCTGAAACGATACCAAAGCCCTTGGTCAATATTGGCGAGCGTCCGATTATCTGGCATTTGATGAAGTACTACGCGCATTTTGGCCATAAGGACTTTATTCTGTGTCTGGGATACCGTGGCGACCTCATCAAGGAGTATTTTCTGAAATACGACGAGTGTGCATCGAATGATTTTGTACTCTCGGAAGGCGGACGCAAGGTCGAGCTGTTCAACCATGATATCTCCGACTGGCGCATCACATTTGTCGATACCGGATTAAAATCAAACATTGGTCAACGTCTTAAAGCGGTGGAAAAGTATCTCGAAGGCGAGGAAGTTTTTCTTGCCAACTATAGCGACGGGCTTTCAGACTATCCGATCAATTCACATGTTGATTATTTTCTGAGCACCAATGCTGTTGCCAGCTTTATCGCTGTACGCCCTTCTCAGAGTTTTCACGCAGTCATTACGGACAATGATTCTCGAGTTTCTAGTATTGAGAACGTAACGTCTTCGCAAATCTGGATCAATGGCGGCTTTTTTATTCTGCGCCAAGATATATTTTCCTATATGGAGCCAAGTGATGAGTTGGTGGAAGCTCCATTCCAGCGCCTAATCAAGGAAGGCAAACTACTTGGCACCAAATACAAGGGATTTTGGGCATCCATGGATACCTTTAAGGACAAGAAGCAGTTTGATGACTGGCATGAAGCCGGTAATCGACCGTGGCAAGTATGGCAGCAAAAAAGCTAGTAGCCAGTCAGTTTTTCGGCTCAAGTCAAGATTGGGCCTGACGTCAAGGATCAAGCATGTTGAGTCTCAAGCATTCCATTGCGCCGCAGTCCATCCTGTTAATGGGTGCGCATTGCGATGATATTGAAATAGGGTGTGGTGCTACGGTGTTGTATCTGGTAGAACAGTTCCCGGAAGCGCACTTTGAATGGGTCGTTTTTAGCTCTACACCTGAGCGTGCTAAAGAGGCCATGCGAAGTTCCGATATATTCCTTGCCGGCGTCCGCTCGAAGAATGTCACCGTACAGAACTTCAGAAACGGCTACTTCCCCTATATTGGGGATCAAATCAAAGATTATTTTGAATCGCTGAAGAACCTGACCAAACCCGATTGGATCTTTACTCACCATTCTGAGGATCGGCATCAAGATCATCGCATCCTGGCTGAATTGACTTGGAATACATTCCGCGACCACCTGATTTTCGAGTACGAAATCCCAAAATTTGATGGTGGACTCGGGTCACCGAATTGCTTCGTTCCGGCAAAACAGGCTGCCTCTGACAAGAAGATCGCCACCCTGATGGAATGTTTTCTCAGTGAAACGGTGAAACCATGGTTCAGTCCCGAAACTTTCCACGCGATGCTTAGGCTTCGCGGGGTGGAATGCAACTCTGCAACAGGGTTGGCGGAGGCTTTCTATTGCAGGAAGTTCCTGGTTTAGGTGACCGATTCCGCTACCATAACGATCTAGAGGATCCTCCGACTCTTATGCAAGACCAGCCTCTCGGGTTGCTACCATGCGTTCGACTTCCAAAAGTACGCTGCCCGTTACCTCGCAGCGTTTTGCTATCGCTTCAATCGCCGCTTCGATCTGCGCACACTTCACCAAGCCCTGCTCATCGCGGCCGTCACCGCAATCCATCGGCCGCGGCGCACGATTCGCGTAGCTGACGTTTGTTGCTAATCAAGTATTGGGAAGTGATAAACAATTGACCATCGCCACACCCTCTTCGCCTCCTCCAACCATAAGCATTGGGGTGCCGGTGTTCAACGGTTCACGTTTTCTTCGACATGCGTTTGAATCTCTTCTGGGGCAAAGTTTTTCGGACATTGAGCTTATTGTCTCGGACAATGCTTCGACTGATGAGACAGAAGAGATCTGCAGAGAATTCGCAATGCGCGATGCACGCATCCGCTATGTCCGTCAGGCAGTAAACATCGGTGCGATGCGCAATTGGAATTTCGTCGCCAATGAGGCGCGTGGCAAGTACTTCAAGTGGTCATCAGCAAGCGATTATTGCGCCCAAGACATGCTAACCCGTTGCTTTGTGGCGATGGAAGCGGATCCGGACATCGTTCTCTGCTATGGTCAAACATGTCTAGTTGACCAGGAAACAGGCAAGCTGACAATGTATGCTGGCAATATCGAGATAATGGAGGAGCGTCCGCACCAACGGTTTTCGAAGCTACGCGGATCTCTCAAGCTGAACAATGCGTATGGCGGACTGATTCGGACCAAAGCGCTGCGCCGCACGATGCTTAATCGGCTCTATCCAGGGGGAGACATCATCCTTATGGCCGAACTTGCGTTGATGGGCCGTTTCATGTTGCTACCACAAACGTTGCTTTATCGTCGAATGGGCCGTGAGACATCTTCCAACGAACTGAGTGCTGCCGATCTAGCTGTCTTTCTTGACCCCCGGAAAACTCATAACACCAACTTCCTCCATCTTTCAACGCACCTCGGCTATCTGGGAGCGGCCTTGCGTGCGCCGATCAACCCTGTGGAAAAGTTGAAGACCCTTGGGCTTGTTCTTCGGTATGCAGTCTGGGACAGGCAGAACCTACTGGCCGAGTTGCGTGGAGCACCAACAAAATGACTTTGATGCGCTACGCTCGATGCAAAGAGCCAGTCTTTGCGCACCCGGTAGGCATCTGATTCTGCGCTGACTACATCTAATTCGGGCCGTCAACGCGGCGCAACCAGATTTCGCGCCAGTAAGTGTTGGATGCGCGAGGGCAACCCAAACGCATCGATGTGCATTCGGCACGGCAATATACGTTCTCCAACTGGATGCATGGGCTCTTCATCTCCATCATCTTGCCTGTCTGCTCATTGATCAGTCGATCTACGCGCATTTGTACACGATACCTGTTCCCTGCATACTTTGACATTTCCATGTCATAACGCATGCCGCGATTGAAGCCATCGGCGTTGATCGTCCCAAGAATCTCGTCCTGAGACTTCACTTCGACCCATTCCCCGGGCCTGAGGTTAAGGACCTCATTTGGTGTTGGGCTGCCGACCGGAATAGTGCCTGTACCACTGGGAAACGTCTTGCCAACCAACGATTTGTAGAGACCAACAAAGAATCGGTGGCCGACACCCAATCTCAGGACAGCACGGTACCACGCCAGCGCAAGGATGCGCAGCATATTTGGCAAGCTGTGGTTGCCGCTGGTAACGTCTCGTACATATTGGCGCACATCCCACCAAGGAAGGAGTGAAGTCGCCTCATATAGCGCTGTGGTCTGGCAGACATATTTGGGGTCGGATTGCGCCAAGTCGCCGCCTTCGACCGCACATTGCCCAAGTCGTTGTACATCGATCAAACGATTCGCCAAAGGCCCGCCGTCAGGGTCTTCGGGGCGTTTGACCCAAGCTTCCTTCCAGAAGAATACACAGTCCGCCATGCAGCCCCCATGTGCTGCCCCATCGCAGCGCGCCCCCTCAAGGTGAACAGCTGAGACCATCTTCCGGCCACCGGTCTTCTTGATGTTGTCGCAAGTCTTGTGCGCAACCTTGGCCACGCGCAAGCGTTGACCGCAGAACGCAAGCATTTCTGGCTGAAATGGGAGTTCCTGAAATCGACCACGTTCGTCCAACGTCGAGAGAATCTCCTCACACGAACGCACCACCACCCACTCACCGACACGCAGCTCCAACGTATAGGGCCACGCCATTGATGTAACTGCCATGAAACAACTCCTTGATGAATTTTCTTTGGATCGGCGACCTTGCTTACATGTCCTTCTTGGGAGGAGACAATTTCGAGTTACCGGCAAGTTTTCTCGCGTGGTCGAACACCACCCGTTCCGGGCCGCTCGGCATTTTAGCGAGAACCCACAACGCCGCAAGAGCTAACGCGTAGATGACTGCTCCCGCCCCCACCCCGAGCAATAGCCAACCCGCCACGACCAATTCCGACATGGATCGATCATAAGAAGGCAATACCCAAACAAGGACAACGGTCATTAGGGCTGATGCCGTCACCGGACGGGCAATGGCACGAAGAAAGACCATGGGCGAAATCGACAGCTTGCTCCGAAGCATGTACAGGTAAACAGGCGTACACAGCAGGGAACTGAGCAAGGCCGCCATGGCAGCTCCGAGCACGCCAAGTTGCTGGGCGCCTAGCGCCACTGCGGTAAGCAGGCCCAGCAAGAGCAACACGTACAAACCATTGGCGATCACGGGCATCTGCGGGTGGCCTCTTGCCAGCAACACGGAACACACAGGCGAATGGAACATCAGGACGGCACCGTTGAACGCGAGGACCTGCATCAGTGGCACCGCAGCCAGCCATTTGGTACCCAAGACTGCGGGAACAAAATATGGGGCCAGTACTGCCAACCCTGCCGAGCACGGAACCGCGAGCATCGCCATCATGGAGAGTGCGTTGGCGTAGCCCTGGCATACCTCTTCGGAATCTGCCATTTTTGCGAAGCCGGGTAGCAGAGCGCGATTGATCGGAGCACTCAGTTCAGTTGACGGGAGGTGCGCAAACTCGTAGGCGATGTTGTATGTCCCAAGAGAACCGGCGCCGAAAAGACGGCCAATGAAGAAATCAGAAGTTCGCTCCTTGAAAAAGCCGATCAAGTTGTTGATCAACAGCCACCTGGAATACACCATCAGTTCGCGCACACGCGATAATGCGAAGCGTGGGCGATAGGGATGCATCAAGTAGCTGATTGCGGTAGCGGCAAGTTTTGAAAAAAGGATTCCGGTGACCAGCGCCCAGTAGTTGCGAACGATCAGGGCCATCGGGACCACAATCAGGAAGCCAAGTGCCTTGCGGCTGAGTTGAAAAAGAAATTCCTTGCGGAAATTGAGTTCCTTGCGAAATGCGACCACGCCGATGTTCTCGGCGCCGCTGATCAATGGACCAAGCGCCAGTGCGCATACCACCCACACCAGTTCGGGTTGCTTGTAGAACTGTGCAATTGGATAGGCCGCCAGCAGCATGACAAGAGTGATTGACAAGCCGAGGAGCAGGTTGCCAGTCCAGGCCGTATCAAAATGTTCCCTCGTGGTGGACTGATTGTGGATCAGGGCGATATCGAAGCCGAAAGCTGCTAACTGCTCCGCAAAGAAGATGAATGACAGAGCCATCGCGATGACGCCGAAGTCGGACGGGCTCAGGATGCGTGCAAGGATCAGCGTGCTTACGAGACCAATGCTGCGCTCGATCAGCTTGAACAACACCATCCACGTGGCACCGCTGGCCATCTTTCGTTGGATCTGGTCACTCATGCTTGTGCGTCCCGGGCCGGACGGTAAGACCTAGCGCTTGCCGGACTCATCAACATCCGTGCGGGCCCGGCAAGAGGCGCTTGGCGCATGCAGCAGCGGCGAGGCTAACGCCCACTTCGAAACCGGCCGAACTATCATCGCTCAAATGGAAGCCCTGCGTCGTTGCCGAGTTCAGGCATTGACGCATCGCGGACCGGATATTGCCCTCGGGAGGCATCGCGCTGTGTCCTATAGTTGTTGAATCTGCCCATGATGCCAAGCTGCACCGAACGCAGCCGTGATTGAATTCACAGATTGAGAGAAAAGCGACAGTTCGTGCCCCTGGGGAATCCCGCAATCTTGCACCGCTCCCTGAGGATGAATGCGATAGACTTCGCCACATGAGGACTTATTTCGGCACCACTGTCTATATGCACATTCGCTGCAACGACTTTGCTCGAAGCCGGTCGGGGCGCACTCAAATCAAGGAGTCATTCTCATTGGTATCTTATCATTTGCTCGACTGACCGCAGCGGCCATATTCTTGCATGGGTGCAGCAACAGTCAGGTCGCGCAGGAGTCCCTGCTGTTTGACAAGGTCATCGTAGACCGGAATGGTCCGACCGACCCCTGGGGAAAGGCAAGCGGGGATATCAACGGCGATGGAAGGCCTGACCTGCTCGTGGGCGGGCACGGTGGGCGAGGGTTGGTTTGGTATGAAAACCCGAGGTGGAACAAGCACGTCATAGACGCGTCGGGCTCATTCGGCACGGATATTGAGGTTGCGGACCTGGACGGTGACGGCAGGATGGATGTCGTCGGCCTGAGGAACGAAGGCCTGGTATGGTATCGCAATCTGGGGAATGACAAGTGGCAAATGACGACGATCGATGATGTTGGGCTCCATGACATCGAGATCGCCGATCTGGATCACGATGGACGCCCCGATATCATCGGTCGCGGCCAGACATCGTTCAGGAACACCGGCCACACTGTGTACCTCTACAGCAATCGCGGCGGAAACTGGCAACGCACGGCCATCGAGGTGCCGAAAGGTGAAGGGCTCAAGGAGGCGGACCTGGATCAGGATGGCTGGACGGACATCATCGTAAACGGCCATTGGCTCAGGAATCCCGGCAAGGCAACGGAGGGCTGGAAGCTTAACCGTTTCGCCCCTGACTGGACATGGCCAGACGCTTGCATAGATGTCGGCGACATCAACGGCGATGGCAGACCCGACATCGTGATGTCCCCAGCCGAACCGGCCGGAGGGCAATATCGACTGTCATGGTTCGAGGCCCCACGGAATCCCCGCAATAGCTGGACCGAGCACATTGTCGCCGGGAACGTCGAGACGACTCGCCATTTTGTCGGATTGGCGGACTTTGACCGGGACGGTCAGCTCGACATCGCGACCGCCACAATGCACCAGAGTGCCGGACCCGTGGGGATCGAGGTGTATCTGAACGGTCGATTGGGCAAGGAGTGGTCGAAGCGAACGATTGCCGATACCGGATCGCACAACATGAGAATTGTCGACGTCGATGGCGATAGCGATCCCGACCTGTTTGGTGCCAACTGGAGCGGCCCCGATCAACAGGTTCTGCTCTGGGTAAACCAGACTTGCTCACCCGGAAAGGGCTGCCCAAGCTGGCGCCGACACGTTATTGACAGCAACCGGCCAGGCAAGGCGGTGTTCATTGTCCCTGGGGATATCGATGGCGATGGGCGGGTGGACATCGCCGCCGGTGGATTCTGGTACAGGAACCCGGGTAGACCGGACGGAATCTGGGAAAGACACGCCTTTGGATATCCCGCAAATGATCTCGTTGTGCTGGCCGACCTGGACGGCGATGGAGATACGGACGCCGTTCTTACGAGATGGCGTGAGAACAACGCAGACTCGCGATTCGTATTCGCGGAAAACCGGGGGCGAGGCAAGTTCAAGTTGCGCACGGACCTGCCGGCTGGTGCCGGTGACTTTCTTCAGGGACGCGCGCTGGGACACTTCTCCTCCGCCTCGAAGTTGCAGCTTGCCCTTTCATGGCACGTGGGTGGGAAGGGCATCGAATTGATGACCATTCCTCCCGAGCCCATGAAGGATGCGTGGAAGATCGAAAAGATCGCGACTTACTCGCAAGATGAAGCACTGAGCAGCGGCGACATTGATGGCGACGGGCGCCTTGACCTATTGTTGGGAACCGTTTGGCTCCGGAATTCTCCCGAGGGTTGGGCCCGTTTCACCATTGACCCGAGCCGAACCAATCCGGACAGGAATCGGCTGGCGGACATCAACCGCGATGGCAAACTCGACGCTGTCGTTGGCTTCGAGGCAATCAGCAGGAAAGGGGAGGTCATCTGGTATGAGCAGGGGCCTGTCGCAACTCAGCCCTGGATAGCGCATCCGATCGCAACCGTGATCGGGCCAATGAGCCTGGATGTCGCCGATTTCGATGGCGATGGCGATCTTGATGTTGTGGTGGGCGAGCATAACCTGGAACACCCGGACATGGCTCGCTTGCTGTTGTTCGAAAATCTTGACGGTCGCGGTGGACGTTGGCGTGAGCATGTTCTGTACACTGGCGATGAACATCATGACGGCGCCATCGCCGTAGACATCGATGGCGACGGCGATGTCGACATTGTTTCGATCGGGTGGGAGCACGGAAAGGTGCTTCTCTATGAAAACCCGGGCTTGCACGGTACCGTTACGAAGCGGCCCAAGTGATTTCTGAACTGCCGCGAGGATCACAATTGAAAAATGTTGATACGATTGTAACAGGGGCTGGAGTCGTCAGTCTGGCGGTGGCCAGATCGCTGGCGATGTCTGGTCGCGAGGTGCTGATTCTCGAAGGAGAGGCAACCTTCGGCACGCAAACCTCCGCGCGCAACTCGGAAGTCATCCACGACGGCCTCTACTATCCGATGCCCGATCATGCCGGCCTAGGCATTCACGTGACACTCGACCTCGGTGGCCAGTGCAAGTTCGGACCCGATGTCAGCAGTTGGCCGATCTTCCCAGACTATTCGTTCGAGGCAGGACTGGAGAAATTTTTTAAGGCAATCCGCTGCTACTACCCTGACCTTCCAGACGGCACCCTCCAACCCGGCTATACCGGGATTAGGCCCAAAGTGACGGGTCCGACCCAACCTGAGGGTGACTTCATCATCCAGGGACCGGACGCCCACGGGGTGAGCGGGCTGGTAACCCTGTTCGGGATTGAACCGCCCGGGCTGACTTCGTGCTTGGCGATTGCGGAGAAAGTGGTGGAGGAATTGAGCCATCACCGCAGCAATCACGTTCTTCCCACCACCGTTCGCGAAGCATGATTGCGGTCGACGTCGTTGAAGGGGCCGTTTTGAATGCTTGACGTGTTCTTCTCCGTCGATGTCGAAATCTGGTGCGGCGGCTGGGACAACCTCGACGAAAAATTCCCGGACGCCTTCAGCCGCCGTGTCTATGGTCGGACGGCACGCGGCGATTTTGGTCTGCCCTATACTTTGAGGGGACTCCGCGAACACGGGCTGAAAGGGGTTTTCTTCGTAGAACCCTTGTTCTCGACGCGATTCGGCAGCCGGCCGCTGGAAGAAATCGTCGGGCTGATACGCGAAGGTGGGCAGGAAATCCAACTGCATCTGCACCCCGAATGGGTCGACGAATCGGTCGAACCCCTGCTGGAAAACATCGAACGCAAGCGACAGCACCTTTGCTATTACACGCGCAGCGAACAGGAGATCCTCGTCGCCGCCGGAAAACGCCTGATTGCGCAGGCGGGCGGCGGCGAATGCACAGCGTTCCGGGCTGGCGGTTTTGCCTTCAATCGGGATACTTTGCGGGCGCTGGCGGCGAACGGCATCCGTTTCGACAGCAGTTACAACGCCACGCGCTTCGGTCTTGACAGTGGCGTGGCTCCTGGCCAGGTCATGGTGGATACGTTCGAGTGCGAAGGCATTTACGAGTACCCCATGACGGTATTTGACGGCGGTACGACTTCCCTTCGCCATACCCAGGTTACGGCCTGCTCGCATCGCGAGATGGAGGGGTTGCTTTGGCATGCGCTCGAATCCGGCCGGCGTTCGTTCATGATCCTTTTCCACACTTTCGAAATGCTGAACCAGGCAAGGGATCGCCCGGACGATGTCGTCGTCTCCCGTTTTCGAAAGCTGTGTGCCTTCCTAGAGCGCAATCGCGACTGCTTCAACGTGCGCGGCTTCGAGGGTTTGTCGCCCGATCCGGTCGCGCAGCAGCCGGCACCACTGAAATCCCCTGTCTGGAAGACTGCCATGAGAGTTCTGGAACAAGCCGGTCGCAGGAGGTTTGGATGACGGCGAGTACGCCACGGGATTACGCGCTGAAGTATCAGTTGGGCGACTGGACGGTGTTCAGCACGACGATACCGTTGCAGGTGTCGTCGGTGAAGGTGGCCGTGCGGGCAGTTCCGGAAAGACAGCCCGAACCGCCGGCCGAACCGCTGGCCGCCGGAAGCCAGGGCTTCCTGGTGCGTGCGTTGCCCGTTGCCGAAGCCTTGTCGCCGATCGGGGTGACAGGGGATTATCTGCGCTACGTTCAACTCCAGTACCGGCACAGCATCATCGATTTCCGGCCCACTTTCGAGGAGTACCAGAGGAAATTCTCTTCCAAGACGCGGTCGACGATCAATCGCAAGGTCAGAAGGTACGCCGAGCACTCGGGCGGCACGCTGTCGTGGAAGACCTACCGCACGGTCGAGGAACTCAGGGCCTTTCTCCCGCTGGCGCGCGAGGTGGCGAGGAAGACCTATCAGGAAAGACTCCTCGACGCAGGAATTCCGGAAAGCGATTGGTTCGTCCGCGGGATGGAATCGCTGGCGGCGCAGGATCATGTGCGGGCCTACATCCTGTTCGATCGCGAACGTCCGGTTTCGTATCTCTATTGTCCGGTCGACGATGGGACGCTGATCTATGCCTATCTCGGCTATGACCCCGACTACATGAAGTTGTCGGTGGGCACCGTCCTGCAATGGCTGGCCCTCGAGCAGATGTTCGGTGAAGGCTGTTTCCGCTGCTTCGATTTCACCGAGGGTGAATCCGACACCAAGCGCCTTTTTGCCACGCGCGAAGTGTTATGCGCAAATGTCCTGTTCCTGAGAAATACATTGAAGAACCGGGCTCTTGCGCATAGCCATTGGCAGATGGGACGATTTTCCAGTTGGCTCGGCGATACGCTGGACAAGCTCGGTATCAAGGCCAAAGTCAAAAGATACCTTCGTTTCAGACGCCAAGCGTCAGCTGGCGCCGGATCGGAAGCCGCAACAAATTCGCGATGAGGCGACGAGACATGAGTTTTCGGACGCATATGCGCGGAAGCGGGCTTGCCCAGTGCGGCGACGGTTGCGGTGGTTGAAACCCAACCCCATGTCAGCGCCACCTTGAACCACGAAGCGATTGCCGGCGGGGATGTAATCAATGCACTTGCCGCAAGATTGCCGCCGGGGGCTTATGTGATCAAGCCGCGCGACGGTGCCCTCGGTCGGGGCGTTCTCGTGTTTTCCTGTGGCGATAGCGAACCCGATAGTGTGGGCGAGACGTTGAAGGCTCATCTGGACCGGCATGAAGATTTCGACTCGTGGCTGGTGCAGCCGAAGCTGATCAATCACGAGGAAGTGACGCGGATCAGTCCGTCGCCGGCATTGCAGACAGTGCGTCTGGTGACGTATGTCGACGGAAATCGCGACGTCAGAATATTGCTTGCGGGATGGCGCCTCGCGGACGAAAACGCGGAATTCGACAATTTCAGCGGAACGGGAAAAAACAATGCTTTTTGCGATATCAATCCAGCCGATGGAACAATGCGGAATTGCTTCATGAAAAGTCGCCACCCCTTTGGTTTCGGGCTGCATGAAGTGGAGCGGCATCCGATCACCGGCCAGATTCTCGCCGGGCTGCGACCGCCGATGTGGCAAGACATAGTCGAGCTCGGCAAGACGGCGGCACTGGCTTTTCTTCCGTCAAAATGTCTGGGCTGGGACATTGCAATCACGTCTTCCGGCCCGGTCCTGATCGAAGCCAACCGCTATTGGGATCCGCACAACGAGGATCCGGTGGAAATGCTTCGGGTCCTTCGCTTCCTGCGGGAGGAACGCACCAAGCGCGATTCCCGGGCTGTTGACAGCGGCCAGCAGGCGCTCGAAACGGACAGCCCAACGTCAGGAAAATGAAGGCACGACTTGCCGCTTTTGGCAAAGCAATCGCTCGTGCGCTTGGCATCGAGTACAGCTGTTATCGCATGTTCTCTCTGGATCTGGTCTCGCTGCCCGAGCCGAATCCGCCTCCTCCCGGCTATCGTTGCGCCGAAGTCACCGAAGACGAGGTGCGTGAAGCGCGGCAACCGGCGATACAAGCTGATGCTTGGTATTGCGGAAACGATTCGCTGGGTTTCGGCGTGTTTTTCGGGTCCGACTTGGTGGCGCTACAGTGGGTCTGGTTCGGTGACGGTTATCGCCGCCGGCGAAACTTCTGGCCGCTTGAGCGAAACGAGGCGAAGTCGGTGGAGCTTGTAACCGCCCCCGAGTACCGGGGATTGGGGCTGGCGACGTGCCTCAAGCAGTTCAGCGCGCGGCGGCTCGCCGCAAAGGGGTTTGTCAGGGTCTATAGCCGGATCTGGTGGAACAACTGGCCGTCAATTCGCGTCAGCGAAAAGGCGGGCTGGAGGTCTGTTGCACTCGTCGTGGAGCTGACGACGCCGTTGCGCTCGCGTCCGTTCCGATTGTTGTGGCGCTTTTCGTCGCAATCCATCCGGAATGATGCTTGAGAGGATGAGGTTCTTGCGCGGCCAACCGGGGTGCGCTGCGTGCTTCCCTCAGGATGCTATACTCTCGCCGCAATGAAAGGGTCGAATGACTCAGACCCGCAGCCCAAGGACATTTGACACGGTGGCGTTGATCTTTCTATCATTTTTGGTTGCCTCAACTCGGATGGCAAGTTGCGTATTCTTTGACGCATGACGATCGGGCTTGACATCGCTGCGGGGGACCAAGGAAAGCTCCCACGGTTCCCGCACTGCCCCGATAGTGAGGGTGTCGGCACTGTTTGGCGTATCCATCACCGCCCAGTATCCCGGAAACCCAGGCATGCCGCAGGCTTCGGCCTGTTGTCCTTCACACACAAGCCATGCTCGACTCAATAAAGGACTACGTCAAACTACTGCGGATTCGCCAGCTGGCTGAGGTTGAGCGGGGCAAACGCGCCGACTTGCCATCTCGATTCGACGGTTTGCCGCCTGACGTTTGGGATCTTTCTATCAATGGCAACGGGCATCTTGCGTGCGGAGATATCGATCTGATTGAGGTGGCCCGCACCTACGGAACTCCCCTGCATGTGATCAGCAGGGCTCGCCTGCTCAAGGACTACTCGGCCTTTGTTGGCGCCTTCCGTCGCCGCCTACCAAAAGTGGAACTGGCAACGTCGTACAAGACCAATCCGCTTCCGGCAGTATTGAGCACGCTGCACCGGGCAGGCACATGGGCTGAAGTCATCTCTCCGTTCGAGCTGTGGCTCGCCCTTGAACTGAAGGTGGCGCCCGATAGAATCGTACTGAACGGTCCCGGCAAGGGGCGCGAGAGTGTGGATCTGGCGGTCCGCCGCGGTATCGGATTAATCAATATCGACGGCCCGGACGAGATCCCTTGGGTGGTGGAAAGCGCCCGGCGTTGGGGTCGTCAGCAGCGTGTTGGCCTTCGCGTCGTTACTTCGGTGGGCTGGTCATCACAGTTTGGGACCCGCATCGATGCCGGTGAGTCGCTGGCCGCTTTTGCCCAAATCTGCCGGCATCCCGAGCTTCTGCCCTGCGGGATTCACGTGCATTTGGGAACGGGAATAAAGAATGTTGATGCTTATGTCCGCGCAATCAGGGAGATTCTGGAGTTCTCGCGCGTACTTCAGGCGCAGTTCGACATTCGAATTACCTGCTATGACTTCGGAGGCGGCTTTGCCGTGCCCACGGTGAGGTCAATGGACGCATGGGACGGACGGATGGTCTCGCTGGGTTACCCGGCCCGCATGCCGGTTCCCGCTGATTGCCCCGGGCCAGATGACTATGCGGCTCCGATTGCGCGTCTGATCCGTGAATTCCACCCCGGCCCGGACGACCGGATGCCGCAACTGTTGTTCGAGCCTGGCCGTGCGATCACCAGCAGTGCGCAGACGCTACTGCTTGGTGTATTGACAGTCAAGCGTGCTGCGGGCGGCCCGCCGAAACTCATTCTCGACGGAGGCAAGAACATCACGATGCCGCTGGGATGGGAAACACACCAGTTGCTGGCTGCGAACAGGTTGAACGAGGTTGACGTCGAGTCATACGACCTCTTTGGTCCGCTCTGCCATCCTGGCGACATCGTGATGCGCAACAAGCGCCTGCCGCAGATGCAACCCGGCGATGTAATATCGATCATGGATGCAGGTGCATATTTCATACCCAACCAAATGAACTTCTCGTTCCCACGCCCCTCTGCAATCATGATCGACGGGGCAAACATTCGCGAGATTCGCAGCAGGGAAACGTATGCGGACATTGTCCGGTTGGATGCACTGGACTTGGTCGATGGCGGAGTTTGACCGCATCGTTGTGCTCGGCAGTTCGCTGACCGCGCTGGCGATCGTGAGGGCTGCAAAGGCGCTGGGCGTGAGTTCCGTTCTCTTTGACACGCGAAGAGGAATCGCATTCGACTCGCGCCACCCGATGCCAATCTGCTGCCAAGGTGGGGACGACGAGTTCCTGCTGCAGCGACTCGAGGGTGTTGCAAGCAAGAAAAGGGCTGCCCTGATCGCGGACAGCGATGGGTGGCTACGTTTCATCGTGCGCTGCCGGCCCGCGCTGGAGTCGATGTTCGCATCCGTCCTGCACCCAAGCTCGAGATCGATCGAACTGTGTTTGGATAAGAGCCTGTTTTTGGATTGGTGCATGGATAACGGCTTTGCAGCCCCACGTCGATACGGACTCGAGGCAGCAAACAATCTGATGCCATCGCGGGAGTGCCCCCTGCTGCTTCGCCCGGAGATCACGCGCCATGAAATGGGCAAGAGTGTCCCCAAGGCGATCGAAGTCAGAAGTCGCGCCGAACTGGATCGTTGGCTGGCACAGTTTGCTGCTGCTGGTGTCACCCCATCGATTGCACAATCACTCCTGCGCCCAAGCATTCGGCAATACTCGGTCGGGCTTGCGCGCGATCGCAGCGGGCGAATCCGATCAATGGTTGGTGAGAAGCTGCGCTCGTATCCGGAGCAGTGCGCAGGTGGTACCTATGTCATCCTGTCTGCCCAAGACGATGTATTGCGGTTGGCGACAAGTGCCATCGAGGCCTTGGACTATTTCGGCATTGCCGAGGTGGAGATCCTGCGAGACGGCAACACCGGTGAGTGCTTCCTGATCGAGATCAATGCGCGGCCGTGGGTCCAGTTCGGGCTCGCCCAGAAGGCAGGTCTCGACTTTCTGGGATTCGTCATGGGCCAAGCCGACGCTCAAGGTGTGCCGCCCTCGCCGCGATCACTGCGATGGCTGAACTTCGAGGCCGACGTGTATGGATGCCTGTCGCGTGACATGGGTGCAGTCCGGCACGGCCGCCTGACGCTGAACGACTACCTGCGTTCCTTCGTCGCCGCCAACACGTTCGCCGTATGGGACGCCGCGGATCCGCTGCCGTTCCTGCGTAGCATGTGGAAAATGCTCAGGAACAAGGTTACGCATTGAGGACACGGACCTGCTTCGCTGGAGCAATTTCCCGAATCCGTGCAGGTGCCCGGAATGAAATCGCCGGTTTTGGCCCCAATCCTCACCAGCAGAACGCAAGTTGGAGCGGCGGATTAGCGCCCCCCAGGCATCTTTTCTCCCACCCTGATATCTCGACGAAGCCACTGCTCCAGCATCATTGAAATCCAGATCATCTCACCGTAATAACCCGGGTGGTCATGGAGATGGCGACTGAACAATGCGTCGACAAAATCCGTCCTCAAGATCTTCCGGTCAATCAGGCCACGGACAGAGTCCTCGGCGAGACTCCTCAATCTCGGGTTATTGGCAGCCCAGACGCCAAATGGCAGGCCAAAACCCTGTTTCTTCTTACTGAGAATTTCGTCGGGCAGGAATCCGCGCAATGCCTCCTTGAAGAACCAGCGCAACTTGAAGCCGTTCACTTTGTAGTTTGCCGGAAGTCGCAGCGAGAAATTCAACAAGCGATCGTCCAGCATTGGAAACCCGACCTCAATACCAGCCAGGCTGGTCGTGCCAACAACCTTGGGAAGGTCGCATTCCGCCAGTGTGTAACGCCAATCGAACGCCAGTTCGCGATTCGTTTGCGATTGTGCGGGCACAAGATTCCAGACCTCGCGCTGCTGCCTGATTGGACTATCAATGTTCACTCGGGCAAGAAAATCAGGGTCGAAGACCTGGTTGATGCCCAACCGATGCAGCATATTGTATATCTGGTTACGATCGGGCAATGGCACTTTGGCCTGCTCTATGTAGCTGGCCCCCTTTCGCGCCAGAGGCAGTTTTCCCACTTGCGTCTTGAGCAGCAGTGGTTCGAGCAAGACATTTCGAAAAACCCAAGGAACTGAATCGTAGTAACCGAATATCTTTTGTTTTGCGTACCGGGTATTTCCGCCAAATAACTCGTCACCACCGTCTCCGGCGAGAATCTTGCTGACGCCATCCTCTCTCGCCATCTTGGCGCAGTAATACGCGGGTAACGCTGAAGAGTTGCCGAAGGGTTGGTCGTAGTACTGAGCCACCGAAGGGATGCTGCGCAACAGATCGTCGGGCGTCACGTAATACTCGTGATGCTCTGTCTTGAAATGGCGTGCCGCGATTCGCGCATATTCCATCTCATCATAGCCTTCCGCCTGAAAGCCAATGGAATAGGTTGCCGCCGGCTGCCCAGACACCTCCCCGATCATTCCCGCTACCGTCGAACTATCTGTTCCACCGCTCAGAAAACATCCTGGTTTCCCGCCATCGAGCTGCCGCACCACGGCATCATGCAACAACTCCCGGAACTCGGTCCGCAAACTCCCGAAGGAAGGCTTTTCCAGTTCGGAAAACCGCGGCACCCAATAGGGTGAAACTCGGAGCGAACCATTCTCGAATACAGCACAGTGTCCTGGCGGCAAACGGAATACGTCCTTGAAAATGGTCCGTGGCGATGGAATGACGTGGAAGTACAGGTAATCAAGAATAGCCTGCGGATCGATTTCCGAAGTCGAATCCGCCAACTCGTCCGCCCGAGCAGCAAAACGCAGTCCGCCATCGACAACTCGATAGCACAAACTTCGAATCGCAAATCGATCAACCGCGAGAAAGCCATGTCCAGATGCATCGTGGAAGCCAACGGCAAAATCGCCGGAAACGTCTCTCACGGCATCCTTACCACCTGCACCAATCAAACGCCGCCAAGCAGCAAGATTACCTTCACTTTTCGCGAGATCGGCAATCTCCCGCGAGGCAAACTCCGGGCTGCCCTGGACGAGAGTGTCATTGATATTCAGCATAAAAATATCCTGGCGATACCCGTCGCCTACTGCATAGCGCCCGGGCTGAGCGCTCCACCCTTGAGCGCCCGAACGGAACGGGGATGCTTGTACTCAGCCGATGGTCGAAGAGCGATTCCATCAATCGCGTCAACCATGACGGCCTTGCCAATCAACTTCGAACCGGGTTTGAGATGAAAGTCTTCGCGGATGGCCAGCACAAACTCATCGAGATCAACGTTGAAGTTGTTCCGATAATCTCCCGCCGCACCGGACTCCAGCGTGCTCTTGCCTACCAGCAAATTGTTGATGGCCAATACGTTCGCGCCCCCTTTGACCCGCAAGAATTGTCCACCCTGCGGACGCATATCGACGAGGGTGTTATTCACCAGATAGAGCCGGTTTGATTGGGAGCGATAGCCTTCTGCCCCAAAAGAAATCACGTTCGGATTTTCGGTCGTCGAGCTCTGCTGAATCAGATTGCCCATCACATAGGCCAAGCCGCCACTGGGAAACTCCAGTTCATAACTGGCGGTACCCCCGATTTCGTCCGTCAGACGATTGTAAAAAATCAGGTTCCTTCCTGCCCTGCTCTTCAAGAGGTGCCCAACTTTTGCATGGTGAAAGTAACTCCCGGTCACCTTCAGCAATCCTATGGCCCCAACGTATAGATTATGGCTCTGCCCATCGCCAGATCCGTTATAGCCGAATTCACTATTAAGAATTTCAAGCGTCGAATCAGCATCGCTGCCTGTCAAGATGCCGTTTTCGTTTTCCAGAAATCGGCAATTCTCGACCCTCAGGCTTCCTTTTTCAAACCTGATTCCGGCACCATTTCTATCCGAAACCATCGCACCAACAAAGTCGAAGCCCTCGACCGTGACCTTTCCGCCGCGCACAACCCAGATACCCTTTGATTCAGCAGATGCTCCTTGGGCGATGAGTCGGGCGCGCCCGTTCTTTGCACGCAAAATCAGTTCATTCTGCGTCCACACAGCCACATCCCCAACATAGTCGCCACCGTCGACTTCTATGATATCGCCATCTTTGGCTAATCGCGATGCAGCCGATAGGGTCTTGACTGTGCGCTGCGCGCCGACTTCAATGACCCTTCCCGGTTCATGCGCAGCAGCCAGACGAGTTGCAAGCAAACTGGCGCCAAGGAAACAAAATGCGATCAGATATATCGCTCGAAAAATCTTGCGAGAGATTTCCGATGAGATTTCCGACGGCAGAGTCCATGATGTCGGGCTTAAGAAGTTAGTCAGCATGAATGGGCATTCCTTTGAACACCAGGAAAACAGTCTTAGCAACCAAAAAGAATTGGAATTGCTCACAGCGACCCTAAGGCCAGTCGCCTCTTTTTCGGAATGCAAGTCGCTTAATTCTCCGGACTCGCAACCGTTGCGCCGCCACTATTACTCCGCATGACAGGTTCCCGCCATTTTCCAGCCCTTATTAGCTTGTTCCGCAAGCCCGGCAATGGAAATCCGGAACCGTAGGCGCGGTGAGCAAATGACAACGCCTTATCGTATTCGTGCAAATCATAATAGATAAGTCCTATGTTATAGCTTGTATTTGGACTATCTTCTCCCAACTCGACAGCTTTGTTCAATTGATTCAGCGCTTCAGCTTTTTTTCCAGCCTTATAGAGATAAGAAGCATAAATTGTCCTGACAACTCCATCGTCGTCCCGGAACAGCAAGGCCCGTTTGAAGTAGCATTCGACCGCATACCTTGCACCTAATGGCTTGGATCGCTTTTCCTTTTCTCCAAGCCTGACCATGGCCAACAAGGCCACGTGGTGGTTGGGAAAATATCGGAGCACGAACTCCAGATCCGTCCCAATGTTCCCCGTTTGTCCCCTGACCAGATTTACCACATCTGGTGACAGATGGTTGCCCTCAACCTGTTTCAAACGAGTCCCGCCCATACGGTAATCGTATGGCCCATCTTCCCCAATTGCTAACGAGCCGCAAGCGTAATCGACGACTTCGGCTACGCTCTGCGACGAGATCAGAATTCCCAAGCCGAAGAGGATGATCCTACAGACTGTCGCAGACTTTGCATTCATTCCGACCCTCGTATCCATTCTTGGGAATTTGTCCTTGATGCCCACCTGTTACAGGAAATAGTGTTTGGCACCGCCATCACATCCTGAGCTTGAAAAAACGAAATAGCAATGAACGTCAGCCAGGCTCATCTGGTGACGCTGGCTAGCCGTAAAAGTAACCCCCAAAGGACAACGGGAGAGGTGCGAAAGACGATAAGACGAATCAGCATCGACACGGACTGGCGATGCCGGACTTTCTGGAACGCCATCGAACCGAGGCATAGTACTAGCAGGCCCTTGAGGCGGTTCGATGGCGTCCATCGCCAATCAGTCCCCGCAAAGTATAAAACATCCATAGACTCCAACAGCAACGGATATCGCGTATCGTCAGTCCAAAGCAGAAATGTCCGCCTTTCTGCCGAGCAGACATGGCAGGTGATGGCGTCATGGCCGAGCCGAATTCCGCTTCTTGGCCACGATGCGAGCGATAGCGGCCGGGGAGAAGGGACGTTGCCGGGGATGCTGGTGCCGGTTTGACATGGCGCTCTTCTCACGCTTCGGGGAGTCCAAGAATCGCCTGACATCTCGACAGGCCGATGGTCACGAAAGCGGTGTCCCACATATTCAAGCCGCCGCAGTGCTTACCGCAATTCGCGGGTCGCCATCAAATCATCGAGGACTCGGGCGAGTTCTCCCGTGCGTGACCGCCTCGAATTTCGCATCGCGAAGTCTCGAGCTACTCCGCTAGCTTTTCCAGTCCGAAGCTTGCTGAGAAACAATGATATCGCTTCCGCGATCTGCCTTGCGTCAGCCATGTCGGCCTGATCTTCGACTCCAGCTTCTCGAAGCATTGTTGCCGAGATTCCTTCAGAACCGACCAGCGCGAGTATCGGTCTGGCGGCACGGTAATACTCGTAGATTTTTGCTGGCACCTGATGATCACACACGCTTCCCTGGAAAAGGAGCAGCCCGTCGGCACGCAACATCTCACGAAGCGCGTCGCGGTAAGCAATAGCGGGTTCCAGGCGGACAATATCCTGCAGGTTCATGGCAACCAGTTGCGGACGGTATAAATCATCACTGCCCGTGGCTCGAAGCACAATCTGAAGTTCATCCGCAGTTATCACGCCTGCAGTCTTCAACCTGCTTAGCGCTTCGAAGAACGCGCGTGGGTCGCGCTCTTTCGGGTAAAGGACGCCGCTATGAACCAGGGTCAATTGACCAGGTTTGCCAAGGGGAACGAGTTCCAGTCCAGCTTCTGCGTCGAGGAAATTGTCTTCGTCATAGCCGTTTTCTATACACACCCATTTCGAAGCCGTAAACTCCGGATACCTCTCCGCATACATTTCCCTGGTTGGCTGTGCCGTAAACACCGCCCTCGCACATTGCGTTACCGTGGCAATCTCCAGGCGACGGTGAACTTTCCATGTCAGCGGATCTTGAGGGTAACCATCTTCGATCATTGCATCTCGAAAATCTGCCACCCATGGCAACCGACTACGCTTGCTTAGGCTCAACCCAATGAGATGCGCTGTTGCAATCGGGAAAGTCGAGAATATGGCATCTGGCTGATATTTCTCAATCATTCGCATCCCGGTCCAGACTGCAGCAGGCCACCAACTAATCCATCGATCCGGCTGAGCCATGTAATTCCAGTACTTTCCCCGGAAAGAAAAGTGGCGCGATGTATCGAGACCAAAGGCACGCTCAACTATTACATCATCCGGGATTTCCTTCAGCTGATCTGGACTTGATACCTCATATGCCCTCGGTGAGATCGTCAGGATAAGAGGGTCCCAACCGTGGTCACGAAGATAAGTGCAAAACTTCAAGGTTCGCTGGATACCACTGCTCACCCTGACGGGCGGAAAATGATATGCCACCATCAAGAGCCGTCTGTTTACCGTCATTTTTTCTTGTGGCCTTCTCGTGACATCGTTGAGTGTGACTGACACAAAGATTCTGGGGATTTCCTAGATGACCGCCAGATTCTCTTGATATGTTACAAACATGATTGAACTTGGGTGGCTGTTGATTGCCAACCACGGCAGGTCCACTCCTTCTGGCGGATTTTCTGGGTCACAGGTTTCGCTCGCGGCATTATAGGGAGAAATTGCCTGGTCGACCGTGAGATACTGCACGGTGGGGGTCATGCTCCCGTCCTCCATGGGGGCTGTAATCGAACATAACTTCAGATACCAATATCTTGGCGAGCGAGGCTCTCCGTTCTCTCCTGCACTCGGGCGACGCGTCACCCCAACGGGTCAAGATGGTGCCAAGGCGCTTTGACCCCTTACTTACCGGTTGGGCGATGCAAACTTCAGAGGGTGGGCTGAAGTCTCAGGAAGTGCTGTGGCTGCTCGGCAGCCTGTGCAGCCTCTACCGCATCCCCTTCGACCCCACGCTGGTCGAACAGGAATTCCCACCGCCCCACACTCTGGACACCTTCCACGAAGCCGCCCGCGCGCTGGGTTTCAAAACCGGCACCCACGCCACCGCAATTCCCGACTGGCAAAAGCTGCCCCTGCCGGCAATCGCTTTCCTTCGTCCAATACCCAAGGCCGAGGAAGCTCCCGAAGAAGCATCACCGACCATACAGCTGGCAACTCTCGCTGATCGCCGTCGGCCTGCTCGGGCTGATTTCGATCCTGAGCTTCCTCGTCGCCCCGGTTTTCCGCGACCGCCTCAACCAGCAATTCATGCTCGGCGCCCGCAACCAGTCCTTCCTCACCGAGTACGTCTCGGGCATGGCGACGGTGAAATCCCTACAGATGGAACCCGACATCGACCGCAAGTACGGCGACTTCCTCGCCCAGTACCTCGCCGCCGGTTTCTCCACCAAGCAGGTCGGCAACACCTACAACGTCATCGCCAACGGGCTGGAACAGGTGATGACCCTGTCCATCCTGATCGTCGGCGCACTGCTGGTCATGCAGAACGATGGCTTCACCGTCGGCATGCTGGTCGCCTTCCAGATGTTCGCCAGCCGCATGAGCCAGCCGCTCCTGAGACTCGTCGGCCTGTGGCAGGAATTCCAGCAGGCCAACATCGCCGTCAAACGCCTCGGCGACATTCTCGACATGCCGCAGGAACCGCATACCCTGACCCCCAGTCGGGAAAATGCCGGGCAGGGACGAATCGATCTCAGCCATCTCGCCTTTCGCTACTCGGAACATCATCCCTGGCTCTACCGCAACCTCAGCCTGACCCTGAAACCCGGCCACCTGACGGTACTGATGGGCCCCTCCGGCTCAGGCAAGAGCACGCTGGCCAAATTGCCGTCGGAATTGCTCAACCCCTTTGCGCAGGCGTTTTTTTGGTAGCATCTACCATGGCTGATCCTCCTGTTATCAAACGTGACTTTAGACACCACGATCTTAGCAAGCGTGGCTCTCAGCCTTCTTCTTTTTGTGCCCCTCCACATTCCAGCGGCTTAAGGTAGTGCCATGGGTCTCTGACCCCTTGCTCCCCTTTGTTGTTGCTTTGGTTGCTTTGGTTGGCTGTCGGCAGTCGTTTTCGGGGGAGCTTGGCGACCGATTCCTCTGCCCTGTTACGGTCGACCCGGAAAAATGGGCAAAAATGAATGTGGCTGATGTCAGAACCGTGGCTTGCCGCCGGTGATCGAAGGGCTGGATTGTGACCTGTTAGACTTTAAGGGTTTCGCGCCTTGAACGAGGAGTTGATGATGTTGAAAGCCCCCTTGGGTGGCCGTGGCTGCCGCATTTTCATGCAATCGCTGTGGTTTGCCGCCATTGCACTGACGGGCATTGGCCTGGCGCAAGCCCAAAGCAATGCTAGCGCGGCCCCGAGCAGGGTCGGCACCGTGTACACCGGCGATGTGATCAATGGCAAAAAAGTGGTGAGTTTTCTGAACACCAGTGACCTGGAGCCCGGCAAAAAACACCTGCTGTATTTCCAGGGGGTGCAGATGTCCACCGGCCAGTACTGGTATGTGTCGGTGATCGTGGCCAAGGGGGCCAAGCCGGGTAAGCGCTTTACCCTGACCAGCGGTGTACATGGCGATGAGATGAGTTCGGTGCACACGGTGCAAACTGTCATGAACCAGTTGAACGTGGCTGAAATGTCGGGCACGGTGATGGCTGTGCTGGATATTTCACGCCCGGCAATGGAAGGCATGCAGCGCCGCTGGCCAAGTTCCGGACGCGGTCTGGAGTTGATCGATATGAACCGCGAGTGGCCCGGTAATGAAAATGGCTTCAGTGCCGTCAGCCGCCAGGCCGGGCTGGTGTTCAACCGGCTGCTCAAGCCCAATACCGACCTGGCCATCGACTTCCATACCGGTACCACCGGCCTCGATGCATCGGCCTTCCACATTGGCGACATGAGCATCCCGGACGTCAAGACCATGATGATGCTCTACCCCATTGGACAGATATGGGATAACGCGGCCTACCCTGGTGTGCTGCACAATGCCTACGTCGATGCGGGCATTCCCTGCTTTACGCCCGAAATCGGCGTGGCGCGGCGGCTCGATCTGGACATGATTCCGCGCTTCATTGAAGGCACGATGAATGTGTTCAAGCACTATGGCGTGATTCCGGGTGCGATCGGACGTACCGCCGTCGATGCCAACGTCTACATCGGGAAGAGCGCATTCCCCGTGCTGATCACCCAGGGTGGATTCATCGAACTGTTCGTCAAACTGAACGACAAGGTCACCCCGGGGCAAAAAGTGGCCATCCAGCGCAATGCTTTTGGCGAAGTGGTGGCCAAATACACCAGCCCGGTACATGGCCAAATCGGCGGCCTGCGCAGCGATGCCACATCGGAACCGGGCAATGTGCTGATGTTCATTCTTTCCAGCGGCGCGCCGGTGCCCGGCTCCGCCCCTTACGTGGAGTAGTCGGCGGCAAGCAAGTTTCATAACCAAAGGCATAACCAAAGGGGTCAGTAACCAAAGGGGTCAGAGACATTTGATTTTCTGAACCAATAACCATCATGCCCCGCCGCCCCCGCGTATTACTCGCCGATTATCCGCTGCACATCGTCCAGCGCGGCATCAACCGCGAGCCGTGCTTTTTTGCCGATGAAGATTACCACTGCTATCTCCATTGGCTGGAAGAGGCGGCTCGCGCTTGTGGCTGCGCCATCCACGCTTACGCCTTGATGACCAATCACGTCCATTTGCTGCTGACACCGACGGAAACGGGCGCCCCGTCGCGTCTCATGCAATCGCTCGGGCGCCGCTACGTCCAGTACGCCAACCGCTTCTACCGGCGCACCGGCAGCCTGTGGGAAGGGCGCTACAAATCCAGCGTGGTGCAAGCTGAGCGCTATCTGCTGGCGTGCCAGCGCTACATCGAGCTCAACCCGGTGCGGGCGGGGATGGTGGCCGACCCGGCGCAATACCGCTGGTCGAGCTACCGCGCCAACGGGCTGGGACAGGCGGACGAACGCCTCACCCCGCATCTCCTCTACCGCCAACTCGGCCCCGATGACGAAGAAAGACGGGCAGCCTACCGGGCGCTGTTCCGAACCGAACTCGATGCCGAGGCGGTCGATGACATCCATAAGGCCCTGCAACTGGGCATGCCACTGGGCAGCGAATGTTTTGCGGAGGCGATCTGCACCCGGTTAGGCATACGCCACAATTCCGGTCGGCGGGGAAGGCCAGTCAGGCCGGACGAAATGGCCGACACGCCGATGCGGGCGACTACGGGACAAAGGGATTTTGGATTTTGAATGGGGTTGGAATGGAAAAAACGAGAGGACAAAACGGGAAATGTCTCTGAACCCTTTGGTGATGTGGCGGCAAATCAGTTCATCTGGGAGATCGCCGCATGAAAGCAATCCTGTTTCTTGTTGCAAGCATTTTGATCTTTGAAAGAGACCGGGATGGGGAATATCCGGGAGGGGGCGGGAAATGTCTCTGACCCCTTTGGTGCTTTGAGGAATTTTTCCGTGCCCTGGTTTTTAAAGATCAAAATTTGATTGCCGAGTTAATAATATTGATTTGCGGGATTTTCTATATGGTTTCTGTGATTATTTTTGTTTGTGCGATCGTTAGTATTTTTTTTCCTGCCATGGTCTACGTACCATCTGTATTAATTTGCGTAATGGCATCTTCATTATTTGGCGTGAAGCTTGGTTATGGCGCGTCGGCTATAAGCTATTTTGGTGCGCTGCCATTTGTCGGAATGATGTTTTTTTTATTTTTGCCAAAACCGGTTAAATTAAGAGTCAGCGTTATTTTTACTGACAACTCATTAGTGGAGTATCTCGGCCTAATATTGATATTTATTTGGTACTTGGCCAGCATGTTTGAAATATATTCGAATGGGCTGGCAACTACCAACGAGGTTGTAATTCCGTTATTAAGATCACCAGTTACATCAATTGGTTTATGGTTTGCTGGAATGTTGTTAGGAGTGGTGATTTCTTTTGGAGTCCATAAATCAATCAATTTCTTTTGGGGCAAAAAATGACCGATATCAACTTGGAAAATACATATCAAGAATCGCGCACCGTTGTTGGTGAATTGCCGTCATCAATTCCAACTCCATCGTCTCAAATTAAATCTGCAGTGGAACAGATTGTTGGTGATCACATATCGCGAGCGATAGATGCGATAGATAGAGGTGACAATATTGAGGCGGCACAAGCTATTTCACAATCCATCGCAGTTTCAGCGGCTTGGGTCGCAGGAACCCTGTGGGGGTGGTCCACTAAAATTCCAATAGAGGGTCTAGGGCTTGTATTTGACTCTATTCGTAAAACAAGCTCTTTGGGTGGCAAAGAAAGTGCGCTTGGGAAAGTATTAGAGCAACTTGGGGTTTCGGCCGTAATGAGGACGAAAATAGTTAATTTCACAAAAGGGATGACTTTTGGTGCAGCATTTGCATACGGAGTTAATTCCTTAATTAATGTTTTGACAGGTGATTATTATCTGCGGTCTCGAGCTTTTACTCAACGTATCGATCCTTTGGCGCTTGATCTTGATGGCGATGGCTTAGAGACAGTAGGCATAACCACTTCCGCACAGGTGCTCTTCGACCATGACGGTGACGGCATCCGTACCGGGACCGGCTGGCTTAAGGGCGACGATGCCTTCCTTGCCCTCGACAAGAACGGAAACGGCGCCATCGACAACGGCAACGAACTCTTCGGTGTCGACACCGTGCTTTCCAATGGACAGAAGGCCACCAGCGGCTTTGCCGCGCTCGCCGACCTCGACAGCAACCACGATGGCCAATTCAGCAGCCTCGACGCCCAATTCGCCAACGTCCGCCTCTGGCGCGACCTCGACCAGGACGGCATCAGCGACACCGGCGAAATGCAAAGCCTGGCCGATGCCGGCATCGCCAGCATCAGCCTGACCAGCACCGCCACCAATATTCCGCTGACCGGTGGCAACGTCCAAAGCGCCGCCGGGACTTATACCAAGACCAACGGCACCACCGGTAACCTGGGCGAATTCACAACTGGCAATACCGGTAACCTCGATCTTGCACAAAATCCTTTCTACCGGGAATTCGTCGATCAGGTGCCGTTGACCGCAGCAGCCTTGGCCTTGCCCGATATGCAAGGCGCCGGGGCGGTCCGCGACCTCCAGGAAGCAGCCAGCCTCAACGCGACCATCGTTAGCGACGCCAACAACCTCGCCGTGCTCTCGCGAACCGAGATGTTGGGCCAGCTCGACCAGCTCCTGAAAGACTGGTCCGCCACCAGCGCCCTCAAGACCTCGCAACAACGGGCCGCGGACAAGGGCATCAAGCTCCTGTACAAGCTCCCCGGCGTTACCGATGCCGAACTCGAAGCCGTCCAACTGGCCAGCACGCCGGGCTACGACAAGGCCCTGATCCTGTCCACCCTGCAAGTCAGTGCAGCACGCTACGACGTCGTCAAGGCCCAGGTCGACCAGTTCAGCCAGATGATGGACATCCTGGAGCGCTTCAACGGGCAAACTTTCCTGAATTTCCCAACGGACGGCAGCATCCACATGGGTAACGGTACGCTCGTCCAGACGCAGATCAAGAGCCTTGTCCCGACACCTGGCGGCGCAAACACCACATTCAGCTTTGCGCTGCCGACCCTGACCGCCACCCACGTTCAATTGCTGCAGGATAGCTACGACGCCTTGAAACAATCCGCCTATGACGGACTGGTCATGTCGACGCGACTCAAAGGTTATCTGGACGCGGTCAGCCTGGTGATCGACGAGAACGGCATTCAGCTCGACTTCTCGGCCATGACGATCCAACTGAACAACCTCCGTCAGACCGATCCGGTACGCGCTTTCACGGATTGCCTGGACCTGAAGCAATACGGTGCCGGCTTGACGTCCGCAGGCTGGGATGCCGCCGGACAACTGGTGAGCATGGCGACCGACATTGCCGCGAACGGCCAGTTGGACAGCCTGAGGAGCAGCCTGGCCGTCGCCTTTGCGACCGATACCCACGGGGTGCCGGATATCAGGGTTGGCACCGCCGCGAACGACGCGTTGAGCTCGGGCAACGGCAACGACGTGCTGGTCGGTCTGGACGTTGCGGATACCCTGAACGCGGGCAGCGGTGACGATGTACTGGCCGGCGGCGACGGCAACGATGCGCTCTATGGCGGCGACGGAAGTGATGTTCTCCTTGGCGGGACGGGGAACGACCAACTGGATGGCGGTTTGGGTGATGACACGCTGGACGGCGGCGCAGGAAACGACATTCTGCAAGGTAGTAGCGGGAACGATACCTACTTGTTCGGCAAAGGCGACGGCCAGGATCGGATTGGCAACTATTTATACGACAACACCGTCGGCCGCCTCAAAACTGTGCATTTCAAGTCCGGGGTATTGCCGTTGGAAGTCACCGTGGCGCAGGTTGCCGACCCGTACTGGGGCGGGAATCGGGCGCTCGAACTGAGCATCTCCGGGACAACGGACAAGATCACCATCACCGGTTTCTTCATGAACGACGATCCGGGCAGCCCCTACAATCCGGTCCAGCAAGTCACCTTTGCTGACGGCACGGTCTGGGACTTGAACACCCTGATCGACAAGGCGTTCACGGTCGGCGACGGCGGCAGCACCCTGCGCGGGACTACGGCCGACGATACGCTGACCGGCGGTGCGGGATCGGACATGCTCAGCGGTGCCGGCGGGAACGACCTGCTGGACGCGGGCGTCGGTAACGACGCCCTGTATGGCGAAGACGGCAACGATACCCTGCTGGGCGGCGCCGGCCTCGATTACTTGTCCGGTGGCAACGGTAACGATACGCTGGATGGTGGCGACGGCAACGATACGCTGTGGGGCGACGATGGGAACGATACGCTGCTCGGCGGCGCTGGCAATGATCAACTGTCGGGTGGGGCAGGCAGCGACAGCCTCGACGGCGGCCGTGGCAACGACATCCTGTACGGCAACACAGGCAACAATGTTTACCTGTTCGGCAAGGGCGATGGACAGGACCAGATCAGTGTCGGTGACGCTACCGTCGGCCGTTTGAATACCCTCCGCTTCAAGGCGGGTGTACTGCCTTCCGAAATTCTGTTCAGGCAGGCTGCGGACGGTAATTGGGGGGGCTATCATGGATTGGAGTTGAGCATTGCCGGGACGACCGACAAGATCACCATCAACGGTTTCTTCGTCAACGACGACCCGGCAGCATCCTACAACCCAGTGCAGCAAGTCGAATTCGCCGACGGAACGATCTGGGATATCGCGACGCTGAAGGCCATGCTTTACGCGGGCACCTCGGGCGACGATACTCTGCGCGGAACGATTGGCGCGGACACACTGACAGGCGGTCTGGGCAACGATGTGCTTGGCGGCGCGAGCGGCAACGATACGCTGGATGGCGGCGACGGGGTCGACACACTCAACGGTGACGACGGAAGCGATACCTTGCTCGGCGGCGCGGGTGACGATACGCTCAACGGCGGTATCGGCGACGACACGCTCGACGGTGGCGGGGGCAACGACTCTTTGTCGGGAGGAGCAGGCAACAACCTCTATCTGTTCGGCAAAGGCGATGGCCAGGATCGCCTGGTCAGCAGTGACGGCACCGCTGGCAAGTTGAACGTCCTCCAGTTCAAGGCCGGGGTCGCCACGTCGGAAATCGTGGCACGCCGCGTCGACGATGGTTATTGGGGCAGCGGTGCGCTGGAACTCTCCATCGCCGGCACCACCGACAAGATCACCGTCAGCAGCTTCTTCCTGTGGGACGAACTGGGTGGCGACTACAGCCCGCTCCAGGAAGTACGGTTTGCAGACGGAACGATCTGGAATATCGACGCGATCAAGGCCAGGTTGTTCTCCGGCACCAGCGGCGATGACGATCTACGCGGTACTGGTGGTAACGACAGCATTGCTGGCGGGCTCGGGAACGATTCGATCAACGGCGCCGCAGGAAACGACACGATCGATGGCGGTGTCGGTAACGACACGCTGTATGGTGAGAGTGGTGCCGATACGCTGGTGGGCGGCGATGGCAACGATACCCTTGATGGCGGTACCGATGGCGACAGCATGTCAGGCGGCGCTGGCGACGATATCTATCTGGTCGACAATGTCGGCGACGTCGTGATCGAATCCCCGAGCGAAGGCTACGATGTCATCAAAAGCCGGGTTTCCATTACGTTGCCGACGAATGTCGAGAAGTTGCAACTGGAAGGCTACGACAACATCAACGCCACGGGTAATGACGACGCCAATGTCATCTATGGTAACGAGGCGACCAATCACATTGTCGGTCTGGCGGGCGACGACGAACTGCGGGGTGGCGGAAGCGCCGACCTCATCGAAGGCGGTTCCGGAAACGATCTTCTCGATGGCGGCAGCGATGCCGACACGCTGGCCGGAGGACTTGGCGACGACACCTATCTCGTCGACCAAAGCAATGATGTCGTTCAGGAGAATTTCAACGAAGGCATCGACACCGTCAGGGCCAGTGCAAGCTATGTCTTGTCTGCCAATGTCGAGCATCTGGTTCTGGAGGATCAGGGCTGGGATATCGACGGCACGGGGAACGATCTGGCCAACATGCTAACCGGGAATGACTACAACAACCGCCTTGATGGCGGTGCCGGTATCGACGTTCTCGAAGGCAAGGGCGGTAACGACACCTACGTACTCGATACCCTGGCCGACCAGATTATCGAGACTTCGGGTGGTGGATTCGATACGGTGGAGATCGGTCTGACCTATACCCTCGGTGACAATCTCGAGGGGCTCCTCCTGACGGGTACTGCAAACATCGACGGTACTGGCAACGACAGCGACAACACCCTGGTCGGCAACGATGTGGCCAATCGACTTTCGGGAGGACTGGGCGACGACTCGCTGAGTGGCGAGGGCGGTAACGATATCCTCGACGGTGGTGCGGGTGACGACTGGACGGCAGGTGGTCTGGGTAACGATACCTACTACACCGATAGCGAAGGTGACCGTATCCGGGAATTCTACGACGAAGGCATCGACACCGAAATCCGCAGTTTCGAGACGCTACACGGGCTTGAAAACGATGTCGAGAACCTGACCCTGACCGGCACCATCTATCGCGGCAACGGCAACGATCTCGACAACGTCATCACCGGCAACGATGCGGACAACAACCTCTGGGGCATGGAAGGCAACGACACCCTGATCGGTGGCGGCGGTGCCGATGCCCTGTTCGGCGACGTCGGCCAGGACGTGCTGATCGGCGGCGCCGGCGACGACTACTACGAGATCGATGATGCCGGCGATGTCATCGTGGAAAACGCCAACGAAGGCTACGAAATGGTGCGCTCCACGGTTAGCTGGACCCTGGGTGCCAACCTCGAACGCCTGGCGGTCGACGGCTACGACGATCTGACTGCCACCGGCAACAATCTGGACAATGGACTGTGGGGCAATTTGGGTAACAACACCCTGACCGGTGGGCTGGGCGACGATTACCTCTCCGGCGACCTGGGTGACGACACCTACGTGTTCAACCGCGGCGACGGCCAGGACACCGTCGATGCCACGGATGTCCTGGGGGCTGCGGATACCCTGCTGTTCGGTGCCGGAATTACCGACAACGACGTGCTGGCGTTCAAGTACGGCACCCATATGTTCCTCAAGATCAAGGGAACGTCCGACCAGATTGGCTTCTATGACTACTATGGCGGCACGACCACCATCGATGGTGAAGCCGCCGACCACAAGATCGATTACATCGAGTTCGCCAACGGGGTGGTGTGGGATCAGGCGATGATCCAGACGGTCGTCGACCGGGCCAACAACAACCATGCCCCGACCGTGAATAGTTACCTGCCGACCTTGCAGGCGCGTGCCAATTCGACATTCAGCTACACCGTCGCGGCCACCACCATTACCGACCCGGATTCCTGGGACTCCATTACCTACAGCTTCGTCATGCGGGACGGTTCGCCGCTGCCCGCCTGGCTGACCTTCGACGCCAATACGCGCACGCTGTACGGAACGCCGGGAGCCGGCGACGTCGGTACGCTTCAGCTCACGCTGTGGGGTACGGACAATTACAACTACGCCGCCGGTGAATACGTGACGATGACCGTCGGTGCACCGAACCGTGCCCCGGTGTTGTCCACCGCGCTGGGCGACCAGGCGGCGGCACAGGGCGCGGCGTTTACCTACACTGTGCCGTCCAATGCCTTTACCGATCCCGACAGCGGCGATACGCTGAGCTACTCCGCCACCCTGGCCGACGGTTCGGCGCTACCGTCATGGCTGACCTTCAACGCTGCCACCCGGGCCTTCAGCGGCACCCCGACGACCCTCGGGACAGTCAGCGTCAAGGTAACGGCCAAGGACACCGGCAATTTGATCGCCTCCGACATCTTCGACCTCGTGGTCAGCGTCCAGAACCTGACGCTGACCGGAACCTCCGGTGTCGATACGCTGAATGGCGGAGCCGGCAACGACACCCTCAGCGGGCTGGCCGGTAACGACACCCTCAACGGCGGTGCGGGCAACGACACCCTCAACGGCGGCACTGGCAACGACACCATGGTCGGGGGAACAGGCGACGACACCTACGTGGTCGACAGCACCAGCGACGTGGTGACAGAACTTGCCAACGAAGGCACCGATCTGGTCCAGTCGAGCGTCACCCACACCCTCGCGGCCAACGTCGAGAACCTCACCCTCACCGGCACGACAGCCATCAACGGCACCGGCAACGCCTTGAACAACGTCCTGACCGGCAACGGCGCGGTCAATACGCTGACCGGTGGTGCCGGCAATGACACCCTGAACGGGGGGGCCGGCAACGACACGATGGTTGGCGGCGCAGGCGACGATACCTATTTCGTCGACAGCACCTCCGACGTGGTAACCGAGGCCGCCAACGAAGGGGTCGATACCGTCAACAGTTCGGTCACCCTGACGCTGGGCAACAACGTCGAGAATCTGGTGTTGACCGGTACCAGCACCATCAACGGCACCGGCAACACCTTGAACAACACCCTTACCGGCAACAGTGTCGCCAACACCCTGTCCGGCGGCACCGGGGCCGACACAATGATCGGTGGCGCGGGCAACGACACCTATGTCGTCGACAACACCGCCGACGTCGTCACGGAAAACCTCAACGAAGGCACCGACCTCGTCCAGTCCAGTGTCACCTACACCCTCGCGGCCAATGTCGAGAACCTGACCTTGACTGGCACTACGGCAATCAACGGCACCGGCAACGCCCTCGACAACGTGCTGACCGGCAATACCGCCGCCAACACACTCACCGGTGGCGCCGGCAACGACACCCTGTCCGGCGGCACCGGGGCCGATACGATGATCGGCGGTGCCGGCAACGACACCTACGTCGTCGACAACACGGCTGACGTCGTGACCGAACTCGCCGGCGAAGGCACCAACCTCGTCCAGTCCAGTGTCACCTACACCCTCGCGGCCAATGCGGAGAACCTGACCCTGACCGGCACGACCGCCATCAACGCCACCGGCAACGCCCTCGACAATGTCCTCACCGGCAACAGCGCCAACAACACCCTGACCGGTGGCGACGGCAACGACACGCTCGATGGCGGCACCGGCAACGACACCATGGTCGGCGGCCTGGGCGACGACGTCTACGTGGTGAACGTCAGCACCGATGTCGTCACCGAAGCCGCGAGCGCCGGCAACGACACCATCCAGTCCAGTGTCACATTGACGCTGACCACCAACGTCGAGAACCTGCTCCTGACGGGTACCGGCGCCATCAACGGCACCGGCAACACGCTCAACAACTTGGTGCGCGGCAATACCGCGGTCAATACCCTGAACGGCGGCACCGGCAACGACATCCTCGAAGGCGGCGACGGCAACGACATCCTGACCGACACCTCCGGCACGGCACTGTTCAACGGCGGGGCAGGTACCGACACGATCACCGGCGGTACTGCTGCCGAGATACTCCTCGGCGGCCTCGGCAACGACACCTATACCACCGGCGCCGGCAACGACATCGTCCTGTTCAACAAGGGCGATGGGCAGGATACGTTTGCCACCGGCGGTACCGGCAGCGACACGATTTCCCTGGGCGGTGCCGGCCTGACCTATGCCGATCTCGTGTTCACCAAGTCCACCAACGACCTCGTCCTCAAGGTCGGTGCGACCGACCAGATCACCTTCAAGGACTGGTATGCGGCCACCCCCTCGAAGCCGGTCGCCAAGCTGCAAGTGATGGCCGAAGCCATGGCCGGGTTCGTACAAGGCGGTAGCAATCCGCTATTGGACCAGAAGGTGGAGAACTTCAACTTCGCCGGCCTGGTCGGTGCCTTCGACGCCGCCCGCGCGGCGAACAGTGGCTTGACCAGTTGGGCATTGACCAACGGCCTGACCAGCTTCCAGCTGGCCGGCTCGGATACGGCGGCATTGGGTGGTGACCTTGCCTACCAGTACGGCAGGAACGGCACCCTGGCCGGGATTGGCGTGACGCCGGCGCTCGCCACGCTGTCCGATGCCAACTTGGGCACCAACCCGCAGACGCTGAATTCGCTCGTCAGCCTGCAAACCGGGTCCGTCCGTCTGTCGTAAAAGCAGCCCTTGACCTGTGTGGTGGCTTCACCGCCACCACACAGGTTCTTCCAAGAAACACGCAATGAATGCCCTGATTCCCAAGACCGAAGCCAATCCGCTCGACTTCTCGCCACCCCTCCTGCGCCTGCAGGACAGCCCACCCAATCCGCTGGGTCACAAGGTGCTGTGGGCGCTGCTGATCCTGCTTCTGGCCCTCTTGCGGTGGGCCATCCTCGGCCGTCTCGACATCGTCGCCGTCGCCGAAGGCAAGCTGATCCCCGAGACCTACCTGAAGATCGTCCAGCCGGCCGAGGCCGGCATCGTCAAGGACATCCTGGTGCGCGAAGGACAAAACGTCAAAGCCGGCCAGGTGCTGTTACGCATGGATGCCCTGATTACCGATGCCGACGCCAAGTCGATTGAGGCCGAGTATCAACGCAAACGACTGACGCTACGCCGCATCGAAGCCGAACTGTCGGGGCAGTCGTTCAAACGCCACGACGGCGACCCACCCCAACTGGCCGAGGAAGTCGCCGCGCAATACCACGCCAACCGCATCGCCTTCGAAGCCGCACTGGCCGAAGAACGTTCACGCCTGGTCAAGGCCAAGCAGGAAATATCGGCGGCCGAGCAGGTCAAGAAGAAACTCGAAGAGACCGTGCCGCATTACCGCGAGCAGGACAAAGCCTACGAGAAACTCGTCAAGGACGGCTTTGCCGGTTCGCTGATGGCCAGCGACAAACGACGGGAGCGCGTCGAGAAGGAACAGGAACTGCAAACGCAAACCTTCCTGATCGAATCGGCCAAGGCCAGCCGCCAGCAATCGGAAAAGAAACTCGCCCAGATCGAATCCGACTACCGCCGGGCGCTGCACGTCGAACGCAACGAGATTCAGGGTCAGGCCGACAAGCTGGCGCAGGAACTGGCCAAGCTATCCCACAAACAGGACTTGCTGGAATTGAAGGCGCCGCAGGATGGTGTGGTCAAGGATCTGGCTACCCATACCGCCGGCACCGTCGTGCAACCGGGGACGGTGCTGCTGACCTTGGTGCCGAAGGATGAAACCCTGCGTGCCGAAGTCTGGGTCAGCAATGAGGACATCGGCTTCGCGCGCGAGGGACAGCCGGTCAAGCTCAAGTTTGCCGCCTTTCCGTTCCAGAAGTACGGGATGGCGGAAGGCCGGGTCGAGCATGTCAGCGCCGACGCGGCCGATGCCAACAACGGCAGCAGCACTACCCAGAACGATCCGGCCAGGAAGAACCAGCCGCTGGTCTACAAGGCGCTGGTGGCGCTCAAGGGCATGAATCTGGAGATGGATGGCGAGCGTTTCGCACTCTCGGCGGGGATGCAGACCAATGCCGAGATCAGGCTGGGGGATCGGACGGTGCTGGAGTATTTGCTGTCGCCGGTTAGGAAGGCTTGGCATGAGGCTGGGCGGGAGCGCTAAGCGTTCCTCGCCTGCCGCGCTTCGCTTGCCTCCTGGCTCGTTTGGCTTCGCCAATCCGAGCCCAGGCTGCGTGTATGGGTAACCCTATTTTTGTATTGATGGAGAAACCCCTCAGTCAATGTCCAGTTGCCCTATGTCAGGCCAGCCAGATTCAGCGTGGTCGGTTCTGATGCGATCAAGAGGTCAACTACGTTGAGAATGGGGGTTTGGTCAGTGCGATTCGCACATTGCTTCCGCAATGCTCATGAGCAACGGAATGCGTGCTTATGACGCCGGGAGAGTTGCTCATATTCACTGACATACACAACCGGAGCCGATCTAACCTTGAGGCAGTGGCGCATTGTGGTGTGCCCGACCGATGTACCACCGGTAAACATCCCGGCCTTGTCAGGAAGATTGTCAGCAGACTTGATGATAGACTCCCTTGACAAAGGCGATCTGGACAAGCACAGGTCGACCCGTTCTCTGCGCCCAAGGCCCGATGACGCATCCCAGACTCGTTGCCATATTCCTTCTGACCCTCGCCTCGACCAGCGGCCACGCGGACATCTATGGCTATGTCGATGAGCAGGGCGTCTCGCATTTTTCCGCCGATAAATCGGATGCGCGTTACCAGTTGCTGGTGCGGGGAAACCGGTTCGGATCGCTCGAACTGGACCCCTCGGGGCGCGGAAAGCAGGCACTGGCAAACCGGCTGATGGAGCATCCCAACCTGAAAACCTATGAGCCGATGCTGAAGACCGCGAGCATCGAGTTTGCGGTCGAACTGGCCTTGCTCAAGGCGATCATGGCAGCGGAATCCGGGTTCAATCCGGACGCCGTCTCGCCCAAAGGCGCAATCGGCTTAATGCAGATCATGCCCTCGACCGCGGAACGCTACGGCTTGCTGAGTGACCGGAAAAAGTCCATCGAACAGAAGTTGCAAGACCCGAAAACCAACATACGTCTCGGCACGCGCTACCTCGCAGACCTTTTCAAGCTTTTTCCCGGGCAGCAGGATCTCGTGATCGCCTCGTACAACGCCGGTGAGGGGGCAGTTCAGCAGTACCGGAACACGATTCCGCCTTATCCTGAAACACGCAACTATGTCGAACTGGTCACCCAGCTTCAACAGGTCTATCGAATCAGGTCAGGCACCAGGAAATTTGGGGCTTCAGTGCGCAGCAGTTCGGCGAATGGAACCAAGCGCATGTATTTGACCATCCGGGGGCCAGGTGACGACACTCCCGCTCCCCGGTCGCCGCCCGCCCTCCGCTGAGTGATTGCTGAACCAAGACTGTCCGGACTGGGCCTGTTGGCCGAAGTCCAGGGCCTGGCGCAGCGTGTTCCCGGACAATTGCCGCCCCGCCGCTACATCTCGCTCTTCCCGCGGGGCAGGATCCCTATGATCACGGGCGCTTCCGCCCACTGTCGTCGGGAGTGAAGAACAAGGCCAGGCCCACCCCGATCAGGGCGAGCGGCCACCACTTGCGCAACAGGGCGACGATATCGAGTTCGACCAGGTCCAGATTGACGGCAAGGGCCACCACACCGATGACGGTCAGGGCGATGGCGGCGAAGTTTCCTTTCATGAGCGCTCCTCGTGTTTCAGGCCCGGCGCACGCCGACCACGCCTTCGACCTCGTGAATCAGCGTCAGCGTGCGCTGCAACTGCGGCAGGTTGGTGATCTCGACGGTGAATCCCATGTGCGCCTTGCCCTGCTTCGACTGGGTATTGACGCCGACGACGTTGAGCTTTTCCCGCGTGAAGATCTCGGAAATGTCGCGCAGCAGCCCCTGGCGGTCGTGGGCGTCGACGACGATGTCGGCGGCGAAGACGCCTGTCGTCTGGCCGCCCCAGGTGGTTTCGATGACGCGTTCCGGATGCTGCGCGAGCAGGTTGGCGAAGTTGGAACAATCCATGCGGTGGATCGAAACACCCTTGCCGCGCGTGATAAAACCCTGAATCTCGTCCGGCGGCGCCGGCTTGCAGCAACGGGCAAGCTGCGTCAGCAACTTGTCGACGCCGACGATCAGGATGCCCTGATTGCCCTTGGCCGGCCGGCTCGGCTTGGCCAGCACCTCGTCCGGCAGCAGCGTCTCGGCCAGCGGATTGCCGCCGCGCGCGGCGAACTGAAACTGCCGCATGTTCAGTTCGCCGCGTGCCGCGGCAATCTGCAGGTCATCGGGCCGCGAGAAGCCGAGCTTGTGGGCGAGTTCATCCATGTTCGCGCCGGTCAGCCCGAGGCGCTGCAGTTCCTTGCCGACAATGGCCCGGCCCTCGACCAGGGTTTCCTCGAGCGCCAGGTTGGAGAACCACGCCCTTACCTTGATCCGCGCGCTCTTGGTATGGATGTAGCCGAGCGCGGGATTCAGCCAGTCGCGCGATGGTCCGCCGTGCTTGGCGGTGATGATTTCGACGCGCTGCCCGGTTTGCAGCGGCGTATTGAGCGTCACCAGTTGCCCGTCGACCCTGGCGCCGCGGCAGCGGTGACCGAGATCGGTATGCACGCGATAGGCGAAGTCGACCGGCGTCGCCCCCTTGCCCAGATCGACAACCTTCCCCTGCGGGGTGATCACGTAGAGCGTTTCGTCGAGCGCCGCCTTCTTGTAGTGACTGATCCAGTCGGAACTGTCGGCGACTTCGTCCTTCCAGGTCAGCAACTGGCGCAACCAGGCAATCTTCTCGTCGTATTCGTCCTCGGTCGTCCGCTTGTGCCCTTCCTTGTAGCGCCAGTGCGCGGCGACGCCGAGTTCGGCGTGCTTGTGCATTTCCGACGTGCGAATCTGGATCTCCAGGCTGCGTCCGTCCGGACAATGAACTGCCGTGTGCAGCGAGCGGTAGAAGTTGCCCTTGGGATTGGAAATGTAATCGTCGAATTCCTTGGGAATCGGCGACCACAGGTTATGCACAATGCCGAGTGCCGTGTAGCAGTCCTTGAGGTCGTCGACGATGATGCGCAGCGCACGGATGTCGTACACCTCCGAAAACTCGATCCCCTTGTGGCGCATCTTGTTCCAGATACTGTAGATGTGCTTGGGCCGACCGTAGACCTGCGCATTGTGCACGCCGGCTGCCTCCAGTTCGGCGCTGACCTTGGCCACGGCGGCAGCGATGAACTGCTCACGCTCCCTGCGCTTCTCGTCCAGCATCCCGGCGATCTTCTTGTAGGTTTCCGGATGCAGGAAG